>JAMCPS010000017.1 GCA_023379705.1 Campylobacterota bacterium | reverse complement strand
TCGTGCGGTACAGAGTATCCCCGGATAGTTATGATCGATTTTGCTGTTATGCCATTCACAAAATATTTCTTTTTTTCCTTTTGTAAGATTAAAGTTTTTAGAGTCACTTTTCCCCTCTTTCAGCGCTTTTTGTAAAGAAGAATAGACATGCCCCCGATCTTTTAGAGGAACAAGGAAGTCAATAATATGTTGACCTATTGCTTCAGACTCATTCCATCCGAAGGTAAGCTGCGCGCTTTGGTTCCACCCCATGATAATGAATTTTTCATCGAGTTCAATGAGCGCTGAAGGAGAAGATTGAAAAAGAGCATGGTATCGATTATTGTCGGGACTGGAGCGTTTGATCAAATAGATGATCCATCCTGCCACAGCAATACTGATAAGAGAAATAGTAAGCGTTATCAAAGGGGTGGTATAAAGCACGAATCAATGGTTCGCGAAACAATTATCCTGATAAAAAAGGTGATAAATATGCAGGAACTCATGGGAACGGGCGATATCCTAGGAAATAATTTAGAGGATTATATAGCGTTAAAAATAATTCCATTATTAATATTATTAGTTAAATAACATTAGTATGCATCTCGTGCTCCTATCAGCGTGTAATTTTTTATAAAAATATTGTGGCGTGGAATATGAGAAAAAAATTCTTTATTCCCGTCCGATAATATCAAAAATATTGATTCCATCGGGAAGCTTGGCAGCCCCGTCACGGAAGCTTCGGGTGTGACCAATAATGCGTTTGAAGTGTTTTCGCAGATGAAATGCGTCGGGAACATTGGGACGGAACCAGTCTCCCTTGGCGCTGAAGAGCCAATCGATTCCTGCTTTGACATCCAGCAGAGTATAGTTTTCGGATTGTATCAGATACTGAATCTGACGCGCCCAGCTCATGACATCAAAGGGCTCTTCAAACTGTGGATCGACAGAGGCCAGACGGCGGATAAAATATTGAGCCATCTCAAATTGTTCGCCCGAAGGTTTGCTTTCTTCGAGTTGCGAGGGTGTGGCCAGTGCGGGGGCATTTGAAGAGAGCGATCGGCGGATCCACCGTTCAAACTCTGCATACCAGTCAAATGAACGACGGTTTTCACTGCGCTGATAGAGGTTGAAATCATCAAAAAGTTCCCGTCGCAACCCTTCGCGGTCGCAGGCTTCGAGTGCATACACGTGCAGTTCTTGAAACGCTTCGTTGGAGAGGTTGAGATAGTGGTTACTGTCGCTGTACTGGGTTGCGAGGCTGACGGATACGGCACTGCTTTGGAGGGTTTGAATCGGCTCTAAAACGTAGAGAATCATGACGCCATCAGAGGTTTTCTCACGAATCGTTTTCAGGATCTTTTTGGCTACCAGGGCATCGAGGGCATGAACCACTTCTTTGGGGCTATGACGCAAATGTTCGGCCAAGAGGGATGCGCTTAAGGGTTTGAACTTCTCCCCCCATGTAAAACCGTGACGAACGATAAGCGGCAGAAGTGCACGTTCCAAGAGGCTGAGATCCTCACGGTCGATGAGCGATATGGGGAGGGTGATCATAGCCGTTTTGCACCGAGGATCGCTTGGGTTGCATGGGAAATACTTTGGGTGTTTTTGGCACGTTCACGCTCTAGGAGCAGATCGGTATATTCCCGTTCGATACGCGCCTCAAACAGCCCTCTGTCCAAGGTGACGTAGTCGTAAATCCATTGTTTTGTGACGTTGCGAATGACATCGATGTCGAGCGAATCCAGAAGTAACTCTGCTGAATCAGCCCGCTTGATCGACGTGAATTTAACGTTTTCAAAGCGTGCGAGGGCGCTGTGCTGTGCGTTGCGTTCCTCGGTGATACTGCGGCGAAGATCGTACATCAAATTGTAAAGTTTTTGGGTACGTTCTTTGGCTTCTTGGGCTAGAGGAGAAAGCTGCTCTTCGATGAGTTCTTGCGCAATGAGGGCTATTTTTTCAATCCCTGTTTTGAATGAAAGAGTACGCGTAGAGAGACGATGGAGAAAGTCGCTGTAACGCGTAACGGCTATGGGTCGTATCAACTCATCGATGTGAGAGCGCAAAAAAACGTCCTCTTCAATTTTGAAATAGTTCATAAGCGAACTGACAAATTGGGTGCGAATCTGATCATTGGTTGGGGTGAAATGTTCCATAAAAAAGTGTAACATGTCCAGCCAAAAGATGAGATTAAAGCGATGAAGGTGAAATAGAGTTTTTTTAACTCAAAATTTCGCTAAAATACTATGGGCGTTATGGATGATGCCTATAAATGCTCATAAAGAGGCTCGTTTTGTTAACTATTAATTCTACCGTAATCCCCCATGGAGACGAAGATCTCGGGGATAACCTGTTATATTATGACTATAATATTGACCATTTACTTTCACTTGGGGCGAAGGGCCTCACGATGGAGGACGAAGCGTACGTAAGTGCTTTTCGCTCGTTTGAGGGAGAAGTGTACGAGAACTACATTTATGAAAAATTGCTTCGCTATGCTGCCAATGAACCTCAAATAAAACAGTTTATTATCAAAGGTCCTCACAAGAATCGTACTCATGCCCAAAGCGATGCCCTCTCAGTGAGTTGGAAAGGGCAGATTATCTATCGTGCCCGTCACAAAGAGATCGGAGAATTCGATGGATTGCTGTTTACTGACAAAGAGCTTTATTTTGTTGAAATGACTCTCGTTAAATCGGTGAGCAATCTGAAAAAACGTCTTCGTAAAAAACGGGCATTACTCGAAGTGCTGTTCCCGCGTTATAACGTCAAAGCGTTGTTGGTTCTTAATGAGGGTGCGACGGGAACATCGGAATTGCCTGAATACGCGAGCGTATGGATGACGCAACCTTACAGCGCACGACACATTTTGGAGAGTCTGAGTACGCGAGCTCCAAGAGCAGAGATGGTTCGTGTTCAAAGCGATAAAATTGCTCATGCGGATGATTTGAAAGTTGCGGCGTTTAAATACTACAGTACCCTTACGTGGATGATGCGGTCGTTGCGAAATGGAGGAACTCCGGTAAATTGGGATTTTTTCCGTCGCAGTGCAACCCAGCGATATCACGATATTTATACCAAAGTCTATGTCGGATATCTGAGTATCGATGATTTTAAAATCCTTGCACCCAACATTTCGCTTGAGGGGAGCGGGGCGAAAAGAGCGATTGTTGCAATTGAAAAAGACCATTCAGGCGGTTACTTTCTCACCTACTTCTTGCGCCATTCGGGAAAAAAACTCGACAATATCACGATGAGCGATGGCATTGCTAAAGCGGTTAAAAAAGATCCATTGGGAATCACTCTTACCGAGATGAACCATCTGGATAAAGCAATGGATGAAAGTTTTCACCTTACTTTGGAACAATTACGCGAAATCCAAAACACACTCAGTACTATTACTCACAAATAAAAATCAAAGACACTTTCTTTTAGCTTTTTCGCTCTATACTAACGATAGAAAATATCGTGAAGGATAAACGTGAAAAAAGTAATACTATCGATGATATTCGCCATCACTGTTTGGGCAGTTCCCTATACGGTCGGACAGTCTGTTTCCCCTTTGGAGCTAGAAGATCAGCATGGAAATCATACAACCCTCAAAACAATGCCTAAAACGCTTATAATGGCGTATGAAAAAGGGACAGGGGCCACGGTCAATGAATATCTGAATGCGCAAGACAAAGAGTATTTAAGCAAATACAATGCGGCATTTATCGCTGATATCTCTCAAATGCCCGGGTTGGTTACAAAACTGTTTGCATTGCCAAAAATGCGCAAATACGTCCATACGGTTTTGTTGATTCAGGATGAACAGCAGGGACTTCTGTTTCCGTCCAAAGAAGAAAAAATTACGGTTATGAAGTTTCAAGACAATCTCCTCAAAGAGGTCAAATTTATCACAACGACTGCTGAGCTCAAAGCTGCAATCGAGCAATGATTACCGCCCTCAAAGCACTGCGCAGAAACCGGTTTAAAACGGCACTCATCTTTATGAGCATGACCGTTTCGATCGCGGCTATTTTTCTGATCAGCGCCATTGCTGGGGGAGTGGTAAGCATGTACAGTTCTATGCTCAAAAACCGACGGCGATATTATTGTCACTCAAAAAGAGATCGCGGATACTTTTTTCAGTGATATCAATAACTCCTTGAGTGTACCCATTTCCAAACTAAACGGCGTCAAAGAGGTTCATTCACTTATTTTAGGCGCATCTCCCGTTGAACAGCTTCCGATTGTGGCCATTTATGGGGTCAGCGAGAACCGATTTGACAGTTATGTACTGCAAAAAGGGGATTATCCCAAAGCAGGCGAAGTGATTTTGGGAGCTAAAATTTATGAGACACTCAAACATCCCAAAAGTATTCATGTGTCGAAAAAAGAGTACCCTGTAAGCGGTGTCTTTAAAAGTTCTATCGGATTCGAGGATGGCGGAGTGGTCATGCCTTTGAGCGATGGGGGAGAATTGTTTCATAAAAGTACCTCTCTTTTTCTCATCAGCCTCTCTGATTTGGGAAACAGCGCTGCGATCGTGGATCAAATCAACAGAATGGATAAAGAGATCGAGGCAAAAACAACGGATGCGTTTATCGACTCTTACAATCAGTTTAAAATTATCCAGACCAGTTCGGATGTGATCGGTGTGATGGCCTTTATGATGGGGATACTGGGTATTGTGAGCATGATGAGTATGGTGGTTAACGACCGCAAAACTGAGTTTGGGATCATGCGTTCCATCGGGCTGTCGTCGTGGACGATTATCGGTAAACTGCTGAGCGAAACCTTGATCATAGCGGTGATCTCTTTTGGGGTTGCGTGGGGGATTAGCGAGGGGATATTGGAGCTTATCGAGCACGCGGATAAATTCCAAGGGTACATTAACGGAGAGATTACGATGGCTATGTTGGTCAAGGTCTTTGTTGTCACCATCGTAATGGCTCTGTTTGGAACGCTCATGCCTGCGGTGTACGCTTCACGGGTTGATCCTATGAGCTTGATATCCAAGGGGAACCAATGATTATCACAGCAACCGGATTGGAACATTTTTACGGCCATGAGCACGTATTGCGGGGTGTGGATATTGAGATTCGTCCGGGGGAGTTTGTGGCGATTGTAGGAGAGAGCGGAAGCGGAAAAACAACCCTTTTGTCTATTATTTCCACTTTGCTACGCCCAACAATCGGAAGTATTACGTATGACGGCTTGGCGTTGGAGAAGATTGAAAACATTAATCATTTTCGCCGTACGCACATCGGGTTCGTTTTTCAGTTTCACTATTTGATAGGGTATTTGACCCTTCGTGAAAATATTGCACTGGCAGCATTGGACAATAAAAGCAGTGATGTTCTTATGCAGCGTCTACATATTGAAGGGCTTTCAAAACGGTACAGTGATGAGGTCTCAGGCGGAGAACGACAGCGTGCCGCAATAGCACGCGCACTTGTCAATAATCCCAGCGTCGTGTTTGCCGATGAGCCTACGGGAAATCTGGATACGCAAAATGCGCTGGGGGTTTACGAACTGTTTAAAGAGTTTTCGCGTGAGGGAACCGCATTTGTCGTGGCTTCCCATGATGCGAAAATCAGAGAGTTTGCAGATGTAATCATTGAAATGGAGGATGGCTGTGTTAAAAGCATTTCTCGAAGCTGAGCTACCGCTCGCGTTGTTTTGGCTCGTTTTAGGGCTTTTTGCCGGATTGGTTTTTTCTTTGGAATTACTGGGCGTGGAGGGGAGCATGACGCTGCTTAACATGGAGCGGGCCCGCTCTCTTCATATTTCGCTTATGCTGTACGGTTTTGTCCCTCTGATGCTCTCGCTGCTCCCTTTTGCTTTGTTTGAACAAGACGGGGTGCTTGGCAACCGTGCTCTCAAACATTTGAAACGCTATTTTGCGGTTTGGAATATTTTTTTACTTTTTATGACATTCGCGTTGCTGTTTGGGAATCTGCGGGGGCTGCCTTTTTATGATTTTCCGTATCAGCTGAACTTTTTACTCGCTTTTAGCGGAGTGTTTTATTTGCTCGCACTCATCGATGCTTTACGCTCTTACGAACATCGCCCTCTTTGGGTAAATGTTTCATTGGCGGTTGTCGTGATTGCTCCGATACTGCTCATTGTATTGATGAATCCCCAATACGGTCAAGTAGAACATACTCTCATCGGTCCTCATGGGGATAATACCCTTGGGATGAGCTTTGCCTTGATCCCTTTGTATTATTTATTGATTAAACTCAGTGCGAGAGAGGCGTTTGTCCCACGAGGACATATTTTATGGATGATCCCTTTGGGCGGTTATCTCCTGTCTCTGATTATTCGAAACTTTTTTCATACCCTGAGTTACAACGAAGAGTGGTTTTTTCAATATTTAACTTTCTTGTATGTGCCTCTTTTGTGGATATGGTGGCGTGATGCAAAATTGAGTTTCAAGAGCGATACGTACCTCTTTTTGTCCATTGCAGCCTTTATTTTTGTCGATATTGAGGGAAATCTTCTTTTCTTTCCCCAGATTCGTGAACTGATTCATCGCAATGATTTGGTTATCGGACATGCGCATATTGCAATGGGAATAGGGATCGCGTTTATGGCGCTTGCCATTATGCAGCGCATTCTCCCCTCTCTTTTTACCAAAGTGTACGCGATAGGTTGGACATTACTGGTATCACTGATGGCAGGTACTCTTACCGTTGCAGGGTTGATTGAGGCCGGATGGATCGAGGGGGATGCCCAGCTGTTATGGGGTGCGCGTTCCCTTTTTGGACTCATGTTGATCCTGATGATAGGGCATATGGCCCTCAAAGATCTCTCTATCCGTGAGCGTACCCTTCTGGGGTGGTATCATCTGGTTGGATTTTTGAGCGATTTTGGCGGAGGGATCCTTTTGATTTTGTTGGGAGCACTTCTCTTCCCCGTATTGGGTTTTGGCTTTAGCGGTACGTATGAGTATGTTGTGTTCGCCTTTATGATAGGAACGGGATTGGTGCATTGGTTTGGACTAAGAGCGGATGCTATGAATATGGCGAGCGTCAGCGCTGTTATTCGCTTAACTGTTTCAGCTGCTTTTGGCGCTTTGTATATGGCGAGTGTTTTGGATGAAATCGCGTTGATCGTCGCGCTTTATGATGCTGTTTATGCGATGATTTATATTTTGTGGCTCAAAGAGAGAGCATGAATCTTTTGGTGATTGTATTAGCCTCCCAGCTTCTTTATTACCTTTTGATTGTTCAAACAGGGGTAGTAGGTGCATTTGACTCGCATATACACGATATTTTCACCCTTCCTATTGGGGGAGTGATAGGAAGTTTGCTTAGTGCGTATTGGCGCCATGAAAATCTGCGTCAAGAGCTGTTTTTTATGTTTGCGATTCAAATTATCGTTTCATGGTATTATCCCAATTATTCATTGGGATTGTTGTTGGTGCTTGGGTTTATAGTGGGATACACAACCCCTCTACTATTGCATATCTTTAAATCTCAAAGTCGTCTTGGGCTTGCTTTGGGAATGGCGATTTCATACGCGATCGGTACGGCGCTGTATGACTATCCTTTTGCACAGAGAGGAACTATTGCAGTTGCACTGCCGATGATTTCAATCATTGCTCTGTATTTTTCTTATGTTCAAAAAACTTCAGCTTTTGAGACAGAAGTATTTCCTGTATCAGTCGTCATTTCGATGATGTTATGGATTTTTGCCGATTCGGCACTGTTTGAGACGTTGAGTCGGTCGCACACTTTAGATGTATGGAGTCACTTTACTGCGCTGGTTATAACAGCTCATCTTGTTGGTGTTTATTTAGCATACCGGTTTAAAAAATCGCTACGGGAGAGCCATTGGACTATTTTTGGGTTATTTGTAGCAAGCTACGGTATGTATTACGCAGGCAATGCAGTAGGATTGGCTATTGTTTACCCGATTGCGATTTCGTATTATAATGTACTGTTGTTCTCTAAGCTCATCAGGATGCATAATATACGTTTAATTGGGGTAAGTATGGTGGGCGTTGGATGGGTTGCCACATCGGTTGCCAATTTGATCGCATTGGAACAGATGTTGTGGATTGCTGTAGTCATTTTAATAGGTGGCGGCATAGCGCTATCATTTACAAAACAAGGGGTACGATCATGAGAAAAATAAGTTTGTTGGCCATAATGGCATGTGGTTTTTTATACGCGGGGCCGTTGAATTTTGAGTCAGGATCAATAAAGGCGCATACAGAAGTTTTTGGGGATTCGAGCATCGATCCTACTGCTAAAAAAGCTGTTTCCCGTCTTTGGATGGAAGAAGCCGCAACGACATTACGCGGTACTATAGAAGTAAGTATGGCGGATTTAATCAGTGATAACAAAAAACGCGATACGAATATGCAAGAAACGTTGGAATCGGATACGTTTCCCAAAGCTTCTTTTGAGATAAAAGATGTGATAGCCAAGGGAGGAAACAATTATCTTCTTAAAGGGACGATGAACTTGCATGGCGTTACGAAACCTATGAGCTTCGAGGGCAGTATTGGGCAAGAAGGGTCAAAGGTCCGTATCAAAGCTTCCAGTATAATGAGGATGTCAGATTTTGGGATCAAACCCCCAAAGATGGTTTTTTTAACGGTACGTGATCAGGTTGATTTATCAGTGGATGTAGTGCTAAAGCGATAAACTTCTCCAATTTTTAAAATATAACTTTCGAGATGTGAGGTATCTTGTGCCACACATTCTTTGAACCATTCCAGCGGTTCATCTAGAGGCTCATCCGAGAGATCAAATGTGCCGTAGTGAATTGGGATAAGCGTTTGTGCCCCAAAATCAATGGCAGCTTGTAATGCTTGAGGTGGATTAATGTGATTGTGACTCATGATCCATTCAGGTTTATAGGCGCCAATAGGTAAAAATGCTTCGTCGATTTCAAAACGATCCCCGATAGCTTTAAAATGATCCCCCATAGCACTATCCCCGCTATGATAGAGGGTGTGTTCTTCGTTTTGTATAACATACCCGCCCCATAACGCTTTATTGGTGTCAAAGAGCGTTCGTTTACTCCAATGCTTTGCGGGCGTCAGAGTGATAAACAGTCCTCTCACCATTAACGATTCCCACCACTCCATCTCAAAACACTGCTCTCTGTCAATCATCCCTTTCATGTAGCGCCAAAATCCTGCGGGAGCGACGATGATGAGGTCTGGATTTTGTGAAAGTAAAAATTTTACAGAAGCTGTATCGTAGTGGTCGTAGTGTGCATGGGTTATGAGGACGATGTCTGCACGTAGTTGTTCTTTGGGCAGGGGAAGGGGTGTGAAACGCCGATGCATCGGTATGTTTTCCAAAACAGGATCGATGGCAACGGTTGTTTCTCCCAGTCTCAGCCACAGTGTCGCATGCCCCATCCACATAGCGTATTCTCCCTGCGGCAGGTGTGAATGTGTTTGAACGCTCAACGCTTCTTTTTGGGGAATTTTTTTGGATAGGTATTTAGAAAACTGCCAACGAAGAATTTTGAAAAAAGGTATTTTTGGAGAAGTCATTTCTTTGGTCATAAAAAGCCAATCCGATAATAATGTATAAAAACGCTATTATAGTACAAGAAAACAATGATAGGATAGAAACAAAGTAAGGGGATTTTCGTATGATGGCGGGCCACCAAGGATTTGAACCTTGGGAGGTTTAACCCTCGCCGGTTTTCAAGACCGGTGCATTCGACCACTCTGCCAGTGACCCGTATAAGAATGAGTATATTTTACATTGTGGAGGTGGCACCCGGATTCGAACCGGGGGTCAAGGTTTTGCAAACCAGCGCCTTACCACTTGGCCATGCCACCATCCATTTGTGGTGCCCGGAGCCGGACTTGAACCGGCACAGTGTTACCACCGAGGGATTTTAAGTCCCTTGCGTCTACCGATTTCGCCATCCGGGCAACGATAACGAAAAATACCTCAGTTAAGACATCAAAGGCTGATATTTCAACTGAGATATATGGAGCGGGAAACGAGGTTCGAACTCGCGACCCCGACCTTGGCAAGGTCGTGCTCTACCACTGAGCTATTCCCGCATCTTTTTCGTGGAGTGGAAGTATAGCAACTTTTTTAGAGTCTGTAAAGAGTTTTGCTTAATTTTTTATTTTTGTACTGTAATGAAAGTTTTTGAGAGTTCCCCTTCGGTATAATCTTGCCAATTCAAATATCAATTTATTCAAAGGAATTTCATGCGAAGCGATACGATTAAAAAAGGGTTTGACAAAACTCCACACCGTAGTTTATTACGGGCAACAGGTCTTAAAGATGAAGATTTTGACAAACCGTTTATTGGTGTTGCAAACTCTCACATCGATATTATTCCAGGGCACTTTTTTCTCCAGGAGTACGGTCGTATTATAAAAGAGGCGATTCGTGAAGCGGGGGGTGTACCATTTGAGTTTAATACCATCGGTGTTGATGACGGTATTGCGATGGGTCATGATGGTATGCTGTATTCGCTTCCAAGTCGTGAGATCATTGCAGACAGTATTGAAACGGTGATGAATGCACATAAACTTGATGCAATGATTTGTATTCCTAACTGCGACAAGATTGTTCCCGGTATGTTGATGGGTGCACTGCGGGTTAATGTTCCTACTATTTTCATCTCTGGTGGTCCTATGAAGGCGGGTCATAAAAAAGATGGTACGCCGATTGATCTTGCGACAGCTTTTGAAGCAGTTGGCCAACATGCTGAAGGTAAAATGACCGATGAAGAGCTTAAAGAGATAGAGTGTGAAGCGTGTCCAAGTGGTGGGTCATGTTCGGGTATGTTTACAGCAAACTCTATGAACACTCTATGTGAAGCTATGGGTGTTGCACTACCAGGTAATGGTACGGTACTAGCTATGACTCCTGAACGTATCGAGATGGTAAAAACAGCGGCAAAGCGAATTGTTGAGATTGCTAAGATGGAAGATTCTAGCAAATATAATATGAAAAATGTACTCAATCATAAAGCGATTAACAATGCTTTTGTTATTGATATGGCTATGGGTGGTTCTTCAAATACGGTTTTGCACCTTTTAGCTATTGCTAAAGAAGCAGATGTTGATTTTGACATCGCAGATATTAATAAAATCGGGGATAAAGTTGCCCATATTGCTAAGATCTCACCATCGCTTTCTACGGTACATATGGAAGATGTTAACCGGGCAGGCGGTGTTAATGCCGTTATGCTGGAAGTAAGCCGTCGAGAGGGTAATGTTTTAGATACATCGGCTCTTATGATTACAGGCGAGACTTTAGCTGAACGTATCAAAGATGCTGTTATTTTAGACGAGAATATCATTCATAAAAATGAAAATGCGTTCTCTCCGGTAGGTGGATTATCTATTTTATTTGGTAACCTTGCAGAGGAGGGTGCCGTTGTTAAAACTGCTGGTATCGCAGCAGGTATGCGTCAATTTAAAGGTAAGGCTATTTGCTTTAACTCCCAAGATGAAGCGATCAAAGGGATTATGGGACATAAAGTAAAAGCGGGTGATGTTGTTGTTATCCGTTATGAAGGTCCTAAAGGTGGTCCGGGTATGCAAGAGATGCTTGCACCTACATCATTGATCATGGGTATGGGGCTGGGTGAATCCGTTGCTCTTATTACTGATGGACGTTTTTCTGGAGCTACGCGTGGTGCATCTATTGGACACGTAAGTCCTGAAGCTGCTGAGGGTGGCATGATTGGACTCATTGTAGATGGTGATGAGATCGAGATCGATGTTGATACTCACCTGCTTCAGTTAAATGTTTCTTATGAGGATCTTGAAAGACGTAGACATAACTTTAAACCGTATAAAAAAGAGATTACTTCTAAGTGGTTAAAACGTTATGCTCTTTTAGTATCAAACGCTTCCAATGGGGCTGTTCTCAAAACTGAACTGTAAGCATAAGCTTACAGGTTTAACGTATCAGGAGTAAACTCAGGAACGATATTTTTGAGGTTTGCTACAGGGTCAGTAGCTTCCAGCAGAGATTGAATATCACGATTGAGCTGCTCGATAGGGTAGTGGGTTGAGCCTGCTATCATGATGGATGCATAGGATGTCTTTTGCTCACTCTCATCGATTAGCAACTCCTCATACAGCTTCTCACCTGGGCGTAGACCGCTCATCACGATTTCAACCTCTCTGTCAGCATAAAGCTTTATCATCGTACGCGCTAAATCGATAATCTTGACTGGTTCTCCCATGTCCAAAATAAAAAGTTCTTTTCCTTTGGCAATTGCAGCGGCTTGAAGTACGAGCTGACACGCTTCGCTGATGAGCATAAAATAGCGGGTGATATCAGGATGGGTGAGTGTAATGGGTCCGCCTGATTCAATCTGCGATTTAAATTTTGGGATAACACTGCCGCTGGAACCCAATACATTTCCAAAACGCACCGCCGCGATCTCACTGTTTTTTGAATCAACATTTTGGGCATACAGTTCCACAATACGTTTGGTAGTTCCCATGACATTGGTGGGGCGTACTGCTTTATCCGTAGAGATTATAACAATCTTAGGGACATTATGCGCGATGGCACTGTCGATCACGTTACAGCTGCCCTGGACATTGTTCATGATGGCGGACTGGATATTGGCTTCGCACAGCGGAACGTGCTTGTAGGCTGCCGCATGGATCACTATGTGGGGCTTTTCGGTTTCCATAATAGACTCAAGTGAAGTGCGATCGAGAATATTGCACAGACGAAGCGTTGCTTTAGGAAGCTTTTCCCCAATTTGATAGAGATTGTATTCACTGTGATCAATCAAGATAAGCTTTGAAGCACCGAAATTTTGGCATTGAAGGGATATCTCGCTCCCGATACTGCCTCCGGCTCCTGTGATCAAAACTTTTTTTCCTTGAATAAATTTTTGGATGGCTTGTGTATCAAGGTCATTGGGGTGACGAGCCAAGAGGTCTTCGATAGAGAGTTCGGTAATATTGCCCCGTCCTTCCGCAAGAAGTGAAGATCGTTTAATATCCCGTATTCCCAAGTTGGTTAAAAATTGATAAGTTTCTCGCAACTGTTCAGAAGGCAGTGATCCATCAATAATGGCAGCGGTAATCTTTTTTGATTCGATAAGACTAGGGACATCTTGTGGTCGCGAAATTTTGATATTGTTGATGTACGAGCCAACCGTATTTTGATTTTTACTTTGAATAGCAACAATTCCTACGGGAGAATAGGCAAGAGAACCATCTATGGCACTTTTAATTAGATTGCCCGTATTAGGTGAGATACCTATTAAAAGAGTTGGCTTGTATTGAATGTCTTGAAGTGTTTGATCTGAAATAAGCCGCTTCATAAAGCGAAGTTCTGCTAAAAGGATAACTGAGAGCATCATATCTATAAGGATGACACTGCGAGGAAAAGGGCTAAATAAAGCAGGTAAAGAAAATATGATTAAAGTAAAAATAGAATAAGAAGCCAAGTGTGCCAAAACCAAGTTTTTAGCTTCGTTTAGGCCATAAAAACGCCATATAATAGAGTAATTCCTGAAAATAAAAATAAAAATTATTTTAAGAGATATAAGAATGGCTGCGATTTCAGTAAAATAGATCAAAAAAGGATCGGGAATGGAAAAATTAAAACGAAGTAAATAAGCTCCATAGAGACTTATGATGGATAGAAATACATCAGCAACGAAAAAAAAGAGGACTCTTGTGTTGTTATTTGTGGTAAAAATATACACTTTTCTCTTATTTTCAAGTAGTGACATAGGTTAAATTTTGAGTTTGTAAATTTTAGTCATTGGGCTCATAATAACAGGTTGAAAAAGGTTCTTGTCATACTGTTCAAAAACAAACATCTGTATGTATTGGGATTGTAGATAATAATCATCCAGAACCAAGAACTGTCCGTAGCTTGCCATGTAAATAACACTTAAGCCAGCAGATGCAAAATTTTGTTGTTTCACTTGAACTTTCTGATTTTTATCGTAGCCTACTTGATAAAAGGATTTAATCGGCAAACTTTGCATTCCCATTTTGAGAGTACTGTTTGCTTTAATGATGGAAAGCCCTTGCCCCAATTCAATGGTTTGTCCTGTATCTTGAACAGATCGTGTAGAGTAAAAGAATGGCTGTTGAGGCTGATTTTTACCTGTGAGATCCAGATTGCTAAAGAGCGCAACCGTAGGGAAAATTTCCATCATACGTAACGGCAAGTACAAATAAACATCACGTGTTTTTTTCGGTAACTTATATTCCGGGAGGGCAAGAGCGGTGATAAAGTCATTAGGATTTTTAACTCCTTCTTTTTCGAACATGTACTCAAGATCATTTTTTGTTTTGTTGGTTTCGCTAAACCCTTTTTCCGTATATTCGGTGTAAAGCCGCATCATGTGTGCTGCTGAAGTAGAATCTTTGGCGGTCAATACAAATGAAGCAGGATAATTAACACCTCCGGAATGCTTTCCTCCATCAATCCAGGTTTTGATATCGCTGTAGTAGCGGATAGGGTAACCGTAATCCCACCACGCAACCACATAATCTTCAGCAGAAGCAATTTTGCCTAATTGATGCAAAGCTTCGACCTCATTTGTAGTCATAACGGTTGGCATCATGTATTCTTTTATGTGACGATAATTAGGATAAAGAATCGCTATTGTCAATAACAGTATTGAAACATATCGTACGGTTTTAATTTGAATGAATTGAGAGAGGTAGACAATTAGGTATGCAATACCGATAGCCATCACAGGAACTGCATAGATGGTAAAGCGCAAACCTGAAGACATAGCAAGAAAGCCAAGACCTGCAAGAGGAAGCGTGACAAGTAGTGGACGGTAAGCAATGATCGCCATAATATAACCAATACAGGCCAACACAAAAGTGATAACATGTCCGCTAATGCGTTCAGCAAAAAGCGTAAATGGGATCTGCCCCGCTTCTCTAACGGTAGATACGACATTGTAATAGTTTAGAGAGGCAGAAAGGACGTTTTCGGTTGAGCCACGGAAGACGTAAGATTTTACAAGTCCCGTGATGATGTCTACCCCGCCTGTAAAAAAGTATATCCCCATGATACCAGCAAAGAGGGGCCAAAAGAATTTGAGAGAGAGTTCATTTCGGAAGTGAAAAAAAGCAAATACAATCAATGCCAAGCTTATTTTACTGATAAGAGGTATGGCTAAAATTCCGATGAGGATGAAAAGAGCAATTTTGTACAGGTAAATATTTTTACGATCAAACGCCAGAGCGTACCCTATAATCATGACAAAAAGAGCCGTATCCAATGCATACGCTTGAGGATACCACCATTGATATAAAGCAATAGAGATGGTAATGGGAATTAGATAACGGTTACGTTGATGGGTTAATGCGAGAATCAGAGAATAAACTTCTAAAACAGGCAAAACGATATTAAACATATCCGTATCGTAATAGCCAGTCATGGTACGATTGTAGTAACTGTGCGCAATGGAGCCTATAAGTGCCGCGATAAAGCCAAGTGTGGTTTGGTTCAGTGCACGACCAATCAAAATGAGTGGAAATACAATGAGAGAACCAATAAATGAGGGCATATATAAAATTAGTGTTTCTAAACTAATAGGTAGAATTTTTGAAAGTAAAGCCGTTAATTTTGACATAGCCGAATCTACAGGAGATAAATCATTTTGTTCATGATGACCCTGGAGGATATCACGTGCCCCTTCAGCGTAATAGTATCCATCATTATTGCTGATCATAAGCTCATTATTCCAGTGAAATTGAGGAATATTGTTTACTTCATTGACCCAAATAAATCGCATGGAGATAGAAAAAAGGTATGCAATAGCCATAAAAATGAATAAGGCACGTAAAGAGGCGTGCTCTTCTTTTAATTTTAGCATAGGATTTGTTTCTCCGTGTTTTAGTAAGTGTATTTTAGCCAAACTGAGGCTCTTTATCAACTGAAACTAGGAGAGCTTGTCTTTGATAAGCGAGCTGACAAGCTTAACCTCGCTATTGGACATAGATGAACCGCTTGGAAGGCATATTCCCTGTGCAAACAAAGTGTCACTTACCCCATTAATGCAACCATTTGAGTCTTTAAAAAGGGGTTGTGCATGCATTGGTTTCCAGAGGGGCCGTGCTTCAATGTTATGTTTCTCCAAATAGGTTCTGATGCTTTCTGGTGATACCTTCTCTGGTAAAAGCAGGGTAGTTAGCCATCTATTACCATGAGAGGTTTCCAGCTCCGGCATAAAAGTGATACCCTCTATATTATCAAGCTCAGCTCGGTAGAGATCAAAAATTTCTCTACGGCGTTTAATTCGTTCAGATATGACCTCCATTTGTCCTCGCCCAATACCCGCGATAATGTTGCTCATTCTGTAGTTGTAACCATACTCTGTATGTTCATAATGAGAAGTTGCCTCTCGTGCTTGAGTTGAGAGATGGCGGGCATGCTCAATGAGTTTGGCATTATTACTTACAAGAACGCCACCGCCGCTTGTGGTGATTATTTTGTTGCCGTTAAAGCTGTACACGCCCATTTCTCCGAATGTTCCTGTATGCTGACCATCCATTGTGGCACCTAAGCTTTCAGCAGCATCCTCGATGAGATGAACACCATACTCTTGACAGATATTTTTGATACGGAGAATATGGGCACTTTGACCGTAAAGATGAGTAAGTATTAGCGCTTTAGGCTGTTTTATTCCCTTGCTAGAACGCTTGGCTAATTCCTCTTCGAGCAAATCAGGATCAAGATTCCAGCTAGCAGTATCGGAATCAATAAAAAAGGGGATACATCGTTCGTACAGTATGGGTGCTACTGAGCCTATGAATGTAAATGTGCTTGCCATAATTTCATCACCGTCTTTAATCCCTAAAACTCGGAGGGCTAAATGTATTGCAGCGGTTCCACTGGTAAGGGCTAACGCATATTTTGCCCCAGTGTACTCTTTTATTTGTTGTTCAAACAAATCAACGTTATGTCCAAGAGGGGCAATGTAATTGCTTGCGAAGGCTTCGTTAATGTAGGCTTGTTCATTTCCTCCCATATGAGGGGGAGAGAGAAAAATACGTGGATTCATGATAATCCAAGTTCTTTTTTTAATTTTCTCTCGAGATCGATAATTCCATCCTTGTCTCGTTCTCCTACTTTTTTTGGATTGTACCCGATATAGATTGACCAAGCCTCCATGTCTTTCATGACTAAACAACCTGCACCTATGGTTGCTCCTTCTCCTATAACGACATTAGGTAAAATAATAGCATTTGAACCTATGATGGCATGTTTTTTAATAGTTATAATTCCTTTTTGGACATTTTTGTATTCTTCTGGGATAGTTGGATTTGACAAATAAGGACCATTAAAGTCATCCGTTCCAGTTATAATCCGACATCCTGCACTTAATCCTGAAAAATCCTCCATATTAAATTCACCTCCCCCTATAATAGAAGTGAAAGATGAAATATGAACAAATCTTCCTATATTTGTCTGAAACCCAGCATTTAAAAATACAAAGTCATCGATTTGGCTATAATCACCTATTTGTAAGTTTTGGTCGGTGGAGATAATTTTTGCAAAATCATAAATTTTGACATTTTTCCCCATTTTGAATGCATTATTCATGTTTATTTCCTGTAAATTTTGTTGTAGTGGATTCTCCAGTTTTAGAGATTCCATCTCGATTTATTACTTTCTTTAAAGTTAAAAAAAGTATCTTTAGGTCCATTTCCAGCGAAAGTTGATTGATATAATCAACATCATAACGAAATTTTTCTTCCCAGCTTATAGCATTTCGACCATTGACTTGTGCCCATCCAGTAATGCCTGGTTTGACATCATGACGCTTCGCTTGCGTGGGCGTATAGAGAGGGAGATATTCTACCAATAAAGGGCGTGGGCCGATAAAGCTCATGTCTCCTTTGAGGACATTAAAAAGCTGGGGTAACTCATCCAGGCTGGTAGAGCGAATAAATTGCCCAAATGTTCCGAGACGTTGTTCATCACTTAAAAGCTTACCATGGAGATCTTTAGCATTGCTCATGGTCCGAAATTTGTTGATAGTGAATACTTTTCCCTTGTATCCGGGGCGCTTCTGAGTAAAAAAGATGGGACGACCTAATTTAATAAGAATAAAGCATGCGGTTATCAGCATAATGGGAGAAAGAATTATGAGCAAGATGAGCGCTCCCGTAAAATCTATCAAAGGTTTTATTATTGATTTATACATTTGAATTCTTACTCGCATTCAAAAGTAAATCAAGTTCATTGTGGAGCTTTTCCCAATAAAGAGTCTGATCGTAGCGCCTAAGAATACTTGTGCGTGCATTGGTTTTAAGTTTATTATAAAGGATAGCATTCGTTAGAACAGTTTCTATGGCATTTTCCAGAGCATTAGCGCTTTTAAGGGGGATAAGTAGGCCATTTTCACCTTCTATAATTACCTCATTGCATCCGTTGATATCAGTTGCGATAAGAGGAAGCCCACAGCTTCCACCCTCGATAAGAACATTAGGAAGCCCCTCTCGGTAAGAAGGAAGTATAAGCAAATCGGCAATGCAAAAATAGGGACGAACATCACTTTGAAAAGAGACGGTATGAATCCGTGAATTGTTTTGTATCAAATCGTATGTTTCGGGCTTAATAGGGTCGAGGTGATGTTCATAATCGCCTACCATAAGGAGATGAATACGAGAATGTTTTTTGGAAAGTACGTCAAATGCTTTCACGAGTTCATTGACCCCTTTATCGCCGACAATACGACCAGTGAACAGCAGTAAAAAATCTTCATCATTGATGCTAAAACGATTTCGAAAGGCGGACTTCTCTTTTGAGGTCATTGTGTCTTTGAAAAACTCGGTATCAACTCCATTGACCGAACCGTATCCGATGACGTTGATTTTTTTGGACGTTAATTCTTTGGCAATGATATTAGGAAGATTTAAACTATTGGCGTAGAGGTTTGTAGAGAAAAAATAAGTGATTCTTTCAATGCTTTTCAGTAAAAATCGTCGTTTTCCTACCGAACCGAAGTAAGCCAGCCCGACGATGAGGTGCAGACGTACCGGAACTCGTGCAAGCCAAGCCGAAATCATCCCCAAGAGTCCTGCTTTTGGGGTAATGGAGTAGACCATATCAGGTTTGGTACGGCGAAAATGGCTCCATAGGGTCATCAGAACTTTGAGATCTTTTATGGGATTGATTTGACGGGTGAAATCCACTAGGGTAACGCTGACATTTTCATACGTACAGATTTGTTCAACACTTTGACTCTCGGAGGTTATAAGCTCAATGTCGTAAAAATTAGATAGGTATCGAGGCTGCCCTTTGAACCACGTTTCCAGTGAGAGGGGGACAGTGACGATAATGGAAATTTTCTTTTTCATGTGCTGTGTTGAGTAAGTTGTTTTAAAAGATAATCTTCAACTTTTATAAATTCATGATGACCCAAGAGTGCAGTCATGATAGCGTTATTCGCCGTAGAGATTTTGAGTTCATAACGTGATAAAGTTTGTATTTTAAGCTCGATATGATTGATTTTTAAAAAATCGAGGATATTTCGGACAGAGGTGCCATGGCCGCTTCCTATATTGATAATCGGAATATTCGTAGCAGTAAGTAATCTGCTGTAAACCTCGACTACATGGCCGATGTAAATGAAATCGCGGATGGCATTTCCATTGTTGATGATGGTGAGCGTTTCATTTTGGATGTAAGCGGTTAGGATTTTACTAATGATGGAAAAAACATCATTACCCCCAAACATATTAAAAATACGGGCGATGGTGTAGTCGATATGACGGTTTTGAGCATATTTTTCTATTAACTTTTCATTGCTAGCTTTGAGCGTAGAATGGAGACTGAGTGGCTTCACTTCATCTGTCTCATTGCAAAAAATGTTGTTTCCGTAGACTGAACTGCTACTTGTATAGATGATCTTTTTAATGGGAGTCTCTTTGAAATAATCCAAAATTTTTGAAGTGATCACGATCGAGTTTTCGATGTATTGAGTGTTGTTTTCAGATTCATTGAGTCGCGTAGCAGGTTGAAAGTTATTGAATATCAAATTTATTTCCTGATCTTTAAAAGGGGAAAGCAACTCGATATTAGAGGAGAGCTCTCTGGAAGATAGGATGCAGTAATCAGGAATGTTATGAGCAAGTGCTTGAGTAAGATTGCTGTTTTTGCCGATGATGAGGGTAGTCAAGAAGAACTCCAAGCAATGGCTATTTTACGTCGTAACAGTTTACAGCTATTGAGAGTGTTTGCAAAGAGAAAGTGGAGAAAAGAAATTTTGGATTCCAATAACAACAATGAGTACATATAAAATATTTTACGATAACTTTTATCAGAAGCACGGCTTGAAATAGAAGCAGAATGAATACGGTAGTAAATTAATGCTTCATCGAGTAATTTTCCTTGTTTCCCGGCTTGAAAATTGAGAATATGAAATATCCAATCTTCGATGGCGACCAGCTTTTTGTCTTCTATAAAAGTATTGAAAATAGGGTTGCGTATCATAAGGGTATTTATATTGATGAAATTAAGGTAAAAAATAGTGTTTTTAGGGTGCATGAATAAAGATAAAATAGACAACAGTACTTGTTTTTTAGCCTGGGAGGTAGCTCCGTTTTCATCCATTATAACGGCAGGTGAATAGACCATGTCTATGTCCATATTAGCAGTTAAAAAATCAACTTGAGTTTGAAGCTTATGCGGTTTCCACACATCATCAGCATCTAAAAAAGCAATAAATTCTCCACGTGCATGCTTTATACCAATATTTCTTGGTTTTGCCGGACCGCCAAAGTTCGTCTCTGATCTAATCAGTATGATTCGCGGATCTATTGAAGCATATGTTTGAATGATGTCACAACTGTTATCGGTAGAACAATCATCTACTACAATAAGTTCAAAATTCTGGTAGGTTTGGGATAGAACGCTTTCTATGGTTTCGGCGATAAATCGCTCCCCATTATATAGGGGGACAATTACGGTGATTAAAGTCATTGAACCCCGATCTGAAAATATTCAAATCCCATTTCAGCCATACGTTCTTTTTTAAACTGATTGCGCCCATCAAAAAATATAGATGTTTTGAGAAGGTTTTTTATCTCATAAAAATCAGGGCTACGGAACTCTTGCCATTCCGTTATCAAAATCACAGCATCAGCATCTTTTAGTGCTTTATATTTGCTATCAACATAACTGACGTTGGTATTACCATAAAGATAATGGCTTTCGGCTTCATCACGTGCTTTAGGATCATACGCCACAATTTTTGCCCCCGCAGTGGTGAGATCATTGATAATCGTGATTGAACTAGCCTCACGCATGTCATCTGTTTCGGGTTTAAATGCTAATCCCCATACGGCAAATATTTTATTGCTTAGATCTTTTCCGAAACGCTTAAATACTTTTTGTGATATAACATGCTTTTGATCATAATTGACTGCTTCAACTGCATCAAGAATACGGGGAATATATCCAAAATCTTTTGCTGTTTTAGCGAGGGCTTGAACATCTTTAGGAAAACAGCTTCCGCCATATCCGCATCCCGGATAGATAAAGCTGTAGCCAATGCGACTATCACTACCAATACCGTTACGAACTTTATTGATGTCAGCTCCTATACGCTCGCAAATATTTGACATTTCATTCATAAAACTAATTTTAGTAGCAAGCATTGCATTTGCTGCGTATTTTGTCATTTCGGCTGATTTGATGTCCATGCCGATAAAACGGTCATGTGTTTTCATAAAGGGAGAATAAAGATCATGCATAATCTGTATCGCTGTGTCATTATCAGCTCCGATAACAATACGATCGGGATGCATAAAATCTTTGATCGCAGCTCCTTCTTTTAAAAATTCAGGATTAGATACAACGTCAAAGGTTAAATTGCTCTCACGTGCATCCAGCTCAGCTTGAATTGTAATTCGTACTTTTTCAGCTGTTCCCACAGGGACTGTTGATTTATCAACAATGACCATATGATGCTGCATATATTGACCAATACTTTTAGCAACTGCTAAAACGTATTGTAAGTCAGCGCTACCATCTTCGCCCATAGGGGTCCCTACAGCAATAAAACTGATTGTTGTATTTACAATAGCTTCAGCAATATCCGTCGTAAAACCTAATGTCTTTTTTGTATAATTTTCGACAACTATATCTTCTAAACCAGGCTCATAAATAGGAATAATCCCTTGGATTAGTTTATTGATTTTTCCTTGATCAATGTCGACACATGTTACATTGTTCCCCATTTGCGCAAAACAAGCCCCGCTTACTAAGCCGACATATCCGGTGCCAATAATGGATATTCTCACAATATTTCCCTAAAATATTCTATGGTTTTACTCAATCCTAGTTCAAGAGAAATCGTTGGCTCCCAATGCAGTTCACGACGAGCCAATGTAATATCAGGCTGACGCTGTAGTGGATCGTCTTGTGGCAGTGGCATAAAGATGAGTTTTGAGGATGAATTTGTCAGTTTTATCACTTTTTGTGCCAATTCTAACATTGTAAACTCTTCTGGATTACCAATATTTACAGGTCCAGTAAAATCATCGGGGGAGTTCATGAGTCGTATCATCCCTTCAATTAAATCATCCACGTATTGAAAGCTACGGGTTTGTGTTCCCTCTCCGTAAATAGTAATGTCTTGATTACTGAGGGCTTGAACGATAAAATTACTGACAACTCTTCCATCATTGGGATTCATATATGAACCGTAGGTATTAAAAATTCGTACCACTTTGATACGGACTCCATACTGTCGATGGTAATCAAAAAAGAGTGTTTCAGCGCATCGCTTACCTTCATCGTAGCAAGCTCGTATTCCGGTTGTACTGACACTTCCTCGGTAGCTTTCAGGTTGCGGATGCATCTCAGGATCGCCATAGACTTCACTCGTGCTGGCTTGCAAAATCTTGGCTTTGCATTTTTTGGCAATGTCGAGCATGTTGATAGCGCCCAGTACTGATGTCCGTGTTGTGGCTACGGGGTCAAACTGATAATAGGGAGGAGAGGCAGGGCACGCCAGATTGTAAATCTCGTCGACTTCGAGCAAAATTGGCTCTTGAACGTCATGGCGGATAAGTTCAAAGTAAGGATGTTTTAATAAGTCGATAATGTTCTCTTTACTCCCGGTAAAAAAATTATCTAAACATATGACTTCATTTCCTTCTTTTAAAAGTCTTCTACAAAGGTGGTTACCAACAAATCCAGCTCCTCCCGTTACTAATATTCGTTTTTTCATCATTTCTTTGTTCATTTAGAGAGCCTTGCAGATAAAATGTTTTAAGGACTCTTTTTTTGTCCCTTTGAGCGTTGCTATCTTCGTATCAATGCTCTCTTCTATGAACCTGAATCCTGTGTGGTTGATTGCCTTTTTCCAAAATCCTCCGGTCAATATGACTACTTTCATATTTATTAATCCTAATCTAATTTAAAAGCTTTTATAACGTTTTCTTCAGTTGGTCCTATAAAAAAATTCTCTTTATACCACGCAGCTATTTTTTGTATTTTGTCTGTATTTTCATCTTTATATTTAATGAGGTTATTATACATTTTCATTAAACCATAGGTAGCGTATATTTTCATAATATGCAAGAGGATAGGTTTCTCTTCGATTCCTACCATTGGTTTGAGGCGCGCATGTCGTCTCTCTTCACTGAGTATTGTACCGAAGGCTCCAGCTAGAAGCAATACTTTCACATTGAATCCTTTTAGTAAGTTTTTATTATGAAATCAAAATGTATATTGTGCCTGAATTAAGGAGTATTTTTTTTAAAAATAAAAGTAATTCCAGAAGACACTACATCAGAATATTTATTTAGCAGTTTTATTGGAAAATATTTCATAATTCTAGAAAAAATTACAAAATGGTATGATAAATTTTTGTAAGGAGTAAAATGATACAAAGAGAAAAGGTTGAGGATACTGTTTTTGTTAAAAAATCTTATATGTGGAAAATTCCAACGATTTGAATCTGGGAAAAATTTAAATGGATCAATATCTGCAGTGAATACAAACTTCAATCTTGCATTGATCGGAAAATGGTTAGGTACATGTATTAATGCATATCCACTAGGTTTTGTAATCCTCTGAATTTCTGATACTAAAAACTCTGGCTTAATTAAATGCTCCAGAACATCTTTGCAAATAACTAAATCAAAAAAATTATCGGGGAATGGCATTTTGTCTGTACAAAAATCACCAATGCTGTATAATTTATCTATACCCCTATTTTTTGCTTGCTCAAGTGCGTAGGAACTTCCATCAACACCAGTATAATTACAGTTGTAATGGTTCTTTATAGAGATACCATAGAGACCATTCCCACAACCAATATCACAAACTTCTATTGGAGTTTCAATGCTTTTAAAAAGTTCATCTAGAATGGGTGTAAAGTAATTGTTTTCTGGGTCACCATTAATTGCATCTATATAGTGATCAGAAAAATGTTTATCTTTGGGCATTATTCTCCTAAATATTGTACTCTCTGATTTTGAGATCACTATTTTTTAAAGTGCTTATTTCCCAAAGATACATTTTTTTATGCATGTCTTGACCATTTAAAAATGAATCATCAATAATCGCTAATGGTTGTGGTAAATTAAAAGGTTCAATTGTAAGGTTAATCGCTCTCCACCGATCTCCATTACTGTAGCTTTGATTTTCTTGGATATTTTCAAAAGTTGTTGTCATAAAATACTTAGAATTTGAATTAAGTATATTATTGATTGCTTTGGTGACTTGATCATTAGTCAGGTGAACTAAGCAGTCTCTTGTAAAAATCAAATCAACTTCGGGTAAAATATCTTCCAAAAGATTGATTTTATTAAAAGAACAATTATTGCGTTGGTATTTTTTATTATTGGACTTAATGAGATCTTCGACAATATCTCCACCTATGTATCGTATGTTGTCAAGGTTAAGCTTAGACATCCAATAAAAATCGCCACAGGGTAAATCTAAGATTGAATTTATATGATATTTTTGTAAAATTTTTGGTAATTCGTTTCTAATATTCTTAGTTGCATTCAAATTAGATCCTGATCCTGAAGCTGATCCAGGTATAAAACTAGTCCAATATTTTGATTTATAAATTAATGAAAATTTCTGCTCTTCGTTGAGGTGTTTTAATTTTTCATCAATAATCTTATTTCTTACCTTAAAAGGCAGTAATAAACTATTTTTGAGGATATTTTTTATAAAAATTAACATGTCTTTTGAAATCCTTCAAAGATTTTTGTGTAATTAGAGATCATTTGAGGTAAAGTAAATTTTTGTAAAAATATCTCTTTGCTTACTATACCATGATTTTCTATAGAAAATCGGTTGTTTTTATAAAAAAGTATTTTATCAGCTAACTCATCTTCATTTGAAATTATATAACCATTTTTTGAATTTATGACTTGTTCATGCGCGTCACCAACATCTGTAGTGATTATTGGCATATTGTAACTCATAGCTTCTACTCTTACAAGTGCAAAACTTTCGATAATAGAAGTTAACAATAGAATATGACATTCTTTATAATACAAAATTGGGTCTTTAAAACCTTCAAATTGTACCCAATCGGAAAGGTCATTATCTTCTATAAACTGCTTAAGTTTTGAGAGATACCCTGGCTCTGATTCCTTACCAAGAAAGTACAATTTAATATTTTGTATACCTTGTTTTTTTAAAATCGCCAATGATTTTAATGATAGAATTTGATTCTTTCTAGAATCTAAATTAGCAACACACAAGAGTTTTAGAATGGGTTCATCATATATTTTTTTTAAGCCGGATTGAGGGAGTTTTACCCCATTTTGAACTACTAAAGGAGTTTGTTTTATAACTCTATTGTTTATTAAATGTTCTTTTGTTTGATTCGAAACACAAATGAACGTTGTTCTTTCGTCTAATAGCTTATCATAAATAGTTTCAAACAATTTCAAATATAAAGGAGGTTTTGGTGCTAAATTATGCACTATATGAAAATTGTTTCTTTTTTGTATCATTGAAGCTGCAACTGTCGCACTTCTGTTTGCTTCTCCTCCAGGATATCCGCCATTATTAGAGATAAATAAATCAAAGTCGATATTTTTGAACATATAGTAGAAGTATATTGTGGAAATAACAATCCAAGGGTATCTTGCTAACAATGCAAAAGCGCTCAAAAATAAATATAAAATATAGTTTTTATTCTTATATGATTTTGCAAATGAATTTATTTCTGCAACTGTAATAATAGAGTATAAAGTTTTTTGAACTTTTGAAGAATGTAGCTGTGAATTAATAATTCGTAAATCATGTCTTTTGTTTACAAATAAGTACAGTTTTTCATAATGTATATTATTGATTAAGTCTAATGCAATTTGATCATTTCCTCCAGGAACATAATTTTCAATAAATAGAATAATATTTTTCATTTCTATTTATATAGTTATTTGATATTGAATTTATAATTTTTTTTCAATGTATTTGCCATAATTTCAAGATAATTGTTATTTATCCCTTTCTCTTTAAAATATTGTTCTAAAAGTATAGCATACTGTTCAGTTTCATAGTTAAGCTCTCTTTCGAAGATCGATCTATCAAATTTAGTAGTCATAACTGGGTGTCTTCCATATAAAGGAAATGAAACCTGAAAAAGCCTCCGAGTGTAGTTTGTAAAACCAATATCATCAAACTGAATAATAGGTTTTTTAATTATTAAATTATAATCCAAAGCAGATGAAAAATGACCTAAAATCAATGTTGAATACTCCATTAGGTCAAATGTTTTTCCATAGATGATTTCTCTATCATAAACATTTTTTTGATATATATATTTTCCAGATGCAGCAATAACTATGGGTAAGTCTGTCCATGTTTCAATTAGATTGAAAATCTGCTTCATTCTTTCATAGTATTCATTAATGTTTTTTACAAGTATTTTATTTTTTAGTTTTGCATCTGGGGCATATACTAATCCTTCATCTACAAAAACAATATAATCTTTTTTTATGATTCTAGTTTTATGATTCCAGTCTATTTTTGGGCTCGGTATGGATATGAATTCACATTGGGCATAAACATTTTCTACTTGCTTACGTGATATGCTTCCACATCCAAAAAATACTTTTGGATGTATTTTTCTGTTTAAAAATTTATGTTTTTTATTTCTAAAGATGTTTTTTAATTTTTCAAAAATATTTGTTGAAATAAGGCGAGTATCAAAGCCTTGGAAATATAAATTTAGATTTAAATTTTGTATAGTTTCTAAAAGCCAATCATCTTTTACATGTCGGAATAGATTTCTGCTTACATAAAAGATTGCAGCACCTGCTGGAAGAGTTTTAAGAGTATTTAGTAATGTTGAATTATCATCAAATATTTGATGCTTTGGACCTATGTATCTATAGTCTTCAGCTCCACCATAATATTGTGCAAGCTGTTCATTGGAAAAAAACAGGGGTGAGCAGTCCCAAAATTCAACATCAAAATCATTTTCTGAAAACCACCATGGATTAACTTTTTGGCCAAAAATTTTAGAGGTTGGTGATGTGTTAATAAAGATTAATTTCATAATTTATTCAAACTTTAGTTATGGATAAGAGAACTTTTATTTCTCCTCGGGATGTTGCAAAAATCTGAGGGAAAATGATTGTTCCAATTATAGTCAACACCGTATAAAAAACGGCACAAACCGATAAATTGATCCACGGCGTTTGTATCGATGAGGTGAGGGTAACGCTCACAAAAGCGGCGATAAGGAAAAAAAGAAACGAGTATATCTGGTGAAAGAGAAAAGGGGTCATTTTGGTTTTTAAAAAGGTTGTATTGAAATAGAGTTGGATCGTGACGCCGATGAGCTGCGTGATGAGCATTTTGTACGCGAGACCGAGTGCTCCTAGATTTAAAACGAAAAGGAAAAGAAAAGTAAAACTAAGACCGATAAGAGAGGTGAATAATCCTATGTTGCGATACTGCGACGTATTTCCGTTAGCAAAGAAAAGCGATCCGCTCAACTGTCCATAGGTCTGATGGATCGGATATAGGGCAATAACCGTTAATGCTGATCCGGCGAGGGCAAATTTTTCATCGGTAAAAATTTGGATGAGATGATCGGATTGGAATGCGGTAAAGACGGCAAAAAATGTCGCAACCGAGTAAAGCATTGGAATGTAGCGTTTGAAATAAAGTCGAATTCTTTCCATATCTCCCTGGGCAAAAGAGCGGGCAAACTCACGGGTGATGATAGGGGTCATTGAGCTTGTAAACAAAAACGAGACGGCGGCGATGGAATACGTCAACGTATAAAATCCTGTTTGCTCAGACCCCGACATGGTCTGCAGTAGCCAGATGTCAAACATTGCAATCGCTACCCCTACAATCGAAAACAAAAAGATAGGGTGGCTGTAGTGAGCGATCTCTTTGATATTTTGAACGATATTAATTTTCTGTTTCCATAAATCGGCGTTAAAAACATTACGCTGGATAAACAGGAGGGATGCGAGGGCGATAAAGAGTAGAGAGACGATGTAATTAAACTGAAAATAGGCAGTGAGATCAAAGGTGAGATAATAAATAAAGTAAAGCAATAATCCCAAAGCGGCAAACTTATGAAGAATTTTGAGGAATTCGACCGATACGGTCATGGCGTAGGCATCGGACAGTTTAATAAAGATTTGGTTTAACCATGTCAGAAACCCAAGCCCCATTGCTATGAAAATATACTCTTGCGGAATATTGGGGAAAAGGGTTTCAGCAAATGGGGTGTATCGCAGGAGATAAATCATGAAAGAGACGAGGATGAAAATCGCTCCCATATACAGAGCATAAAATGAGATCAACTCTTTGCGTTTCGGATTGGAAGAGAGTTTTGTGAAAAAAGCCATCGAGGTTCCGGCATCTGCCAAACCGAGTATTTGGGAAAAGAACTGTTGCAGATAGCTGAATTGTCCATATGCTACGGGTCCGAGTGCTTTGGGAATTAGGGCGATGAAAATGATATTGATCGCACCGTTGATGAGGTTTGAGAGGAGTTTGATTAGGTATCGTTTTTTAAGACTCTCTTCGATAGCCATTAAGCATCCGATGTTTTTTTGATAACGCGTGCGGGAGAACCTACGGCGATGGAAAAGGGGGGAATGTCGTGTGTGACAACGCTTCCGGCTCCGATAACACTGTTTTTACCGACTGTAACTCCAGGGAGTATGATGGCATTGGCCCCGATCCAGGCACCTTCTTCTATGCAAATATCTTTTGCTAGTTGATGCCCTTGTTGAATAATATTTTTATCTTTTAAATCATAACGATGATTTGCAACATACATATGTACTCCGGATCCGATCATTACGTCATCTTTAATAATTATTCTCCCTTGCTTACCTTCTCTAGGATCTGCAAATATCATAGTATTTGGTCTTATTACAACATTCTTACCTAAAAATATTTTAGAACAAGTTATAGCGTATGCTCCAGGGCGAAACTCTGCATTTTCTCCGAAATAGGTAAACTTACTCTTGCACAATTCTTTCATAGTAGATTTAAAATAAAGTCTCCAATGGGTAAATGGGCAATCAGGGCCGATACGATCACTGTTATTGTCAAATCGGTATTTGGAAATAATTTCTCGAATCATAAAGTAAACCCGTCATCTACGATGACATTTTGACCGTTGACATAGCGGCTCATATCGCTGAGAAGATAAATGAGTGTCCCTTGTAAATCACTTTTATCGAGCATCCCTTTGTTGAGGCACTGTTTTTTATAGCTCTCTAAAAATGGTTCGGGTTGATGATCGAAAATCCCGCCGGGGCTGATGGCATTGACCCGTATGTTCATCCCTTTGAAATATTTTGCCATGTACTGCGTCAGCATGAGCAACGCAGATTTGATTGCCGCGTATTCGACCGGCATACTCATGGGGGTATTGTCGTAGACTTCGAATTTCGGGGCGATGACACCGTAAATGGAAGAGATATTGATGATATTGCC
Source organism: Campylobacterota bacterium (assembly GCA_023379705.1). Classification (GTDB taxonomy): domain Bacteria; phylum Campylobacterota; class Campylobacteria; order Campylobacterales; family Sulfurimonadaceae; genus Sulfuricurvum. The sequence continues at coordinate 4,781 of JAMCPS010000017.1, read as the reverse complement.
GAATCCCTGCTGCTGGAAATAAAGGGCGAACTGCTGGCTGGCGAGAAAATATCCGCCGAGATTGAGGTTGAGATTCTCGCAAAAATCGGCGTATTCGACATCAAAAAAATGTTTCCCGTAATTTTTATTGCGGGGGTAAGCATTATTGACCAACGCATCGATTTTGCCGTATTTCTGGTTCAGATAATTAATCGTGTCATTGAGAGAATTTTTGGAGGTAATGTCTAAAGCCACGAAATCGATGTTGTGGGTATTGAGTTCATTTGAGAGGTTCTCTTTGACACTATTTCCTAGTTCTGCGTTAATATCGGCGATAATGGCGATACCGCCGTGTTCAATAACGGCTTTAACGAACTCTTTTCCGATGAGTCCCGCTCCGCCGGTAATGACGACGACTTGTCCTTTAATCATTATGTTTCCTCATCAAAAATTCCACAAATTCAAAATCGAGTTCGGTATCGATATCAATCGAGCGCTCTTCGGGCATGACATATAACCCTGTTTTTTCAAGAAAAAGAGAGCTTTCATTCAAAATTATATCCCGTTTCCATATGTAAATCGATGCGTTCATATCATAGCTTTTCGGTGCATCTTGTCGTCGTAGGACACTTCTCTCCAGTTTTTTTGATAACGCTACTTTCCCGGAGTCATCCATCTCTATCAGATTAAAATAGGGGCTTCGACGCGATGGCATAGCGGTGATGAGAATGTCGTTATCGTCTCTTAGAAATTGTGCGTATGAATCCGTAATATCTTGAACACTTCGAAGCGGTGCGGTAACGTCCAGATCGATCAAAGTATCAAACGTGCATTGATAATGCTCTTCGGATCGGATAAAAGCATCGCGGATTACCTCTAATTTTCCAGCGGTATCGGAAGCCATTTCAGGAGAGCGTTTGAAAAAGACTTCGGCGCCGTATTCTTGAGCAGTGGCTGCTATGAGATCAGAGTCGGTGCTAATGACGATATGCTCAAACAGTCCTGATTGCTTTGCCTGCTCGACGGTATAGGCGATGAGAGGTTTGCTGTTGAGGAGTTTGATATTTTTGTTTTTAACCCCTTTTGAACCCCCGCGTGCGCATATAGTACATAGAATTTTAGCCATGATTGTGTTCCTGAACATATGAGATGGTTTTCATGACATTTAATCCTTCGTGGAGTGTGCATAGGTTTTCTTTGTCCCCTAATGCAGAGCGGTGCATTTGAATAAAGAGATCATTGCGTTCAAACGGCTCTAACGCGATGGTTTGAACCTCTCCCTCTTTGGTACCGATTTTTAGAGTATTGTTGATCATGTCAGCATGTATACTTTGGTTGTTCGTATGAATACTCATCTCCCGCATCGGGATTTTGGAGATATAATCGAGAGAGAGTGTTATCAGTGTATTGTGATTACCTTGAGCGGTAATAACGGTGATATCATCCGAGTCAATCTCTAAATCCGAAATTTTGCCTTGGTAGGAGTTCAAGAGCCTTAGTGGACCGAATAGCCATTGGGCATAGTCGATTTCGTGACTTAAATCAAGTAATACACCACCCCCTTGTTCGCTGAAAGCGCTGTAGAGAGTGCGATAATCTCTCTGCGGTCTCCATGTGGGGAGATAGGAACCTGTTTTGATTGATATCAGGATAGGGGTCTCTTCGTTTAGAAGAGTTCGGATAGAGGTAAAAATCGGGTGAAAACGTAAAACATAGCCGATATAGACATGGTTGTTTTCGATTGTGATCTCTTGATATCGATCAAAGAGAGGTTTTTCGCATAATATGATTTTTTGGTTGACATGTCGGTCAAGATAGATAAGTTGATCAAAGTGTTTATAGGTCTCTGAAGCGATCACATAATAATCGTACGTGTCAATATTCGTAACATCTTCCAAGGTTTTAAACGTGGTAATATCATCGAGTATTTGTGACGTCACGATATGGATCGCTTCAAAAATTTCCATCGATGAGAGGACATCATGATGACGCTGCCCGATTGAACCGTATCCAATGATGAGTGCCTTCACTGAAACACACCTGCGTATTCGTTGTTTGCTCGCTCATACTCTTCCATCTGACCGATATCGAGCCAATATTCCCGTATAGGGAAAGAGATTGCTTTTTGCTGCTGTTGGATAAGGGTTTCAAACAAGGTAGGCATATCGTAAAATTGCTCAAGTGGAATATGTTGGATTACTTCGGGATTGAGCATGTAGATTCCGGCACTAACGTAAAACTTGTGAAGAGGTTTTTCTTGGATAGAAAGTATAGCATTTCCTTCCATGTGGACAACGCCATATGGGACTTGAAAATCGTATTCACGGACACACATGGTTGCTATCGCATTTTGGCTCATATGATAATTACGAAGGTGTTCAAAATTGACATTGGTTAATAAATCGCCATTCATAACGAAAAAAGGATCGTTTGGGAGGGCTTTGAGCAAGCTTAACGCCCCTGCCGTTCCCATACGCTCTTCTTCAAATATATAAGATATGGTAATCCCAAAGGTACTTCCATCTCCAAAATAGTCTTGGATAATGTGAGATTTATAGTTGACACACATAACGACTTCTCTAAACCCGTATTCGGCGAATTTTTCGACGATGGTTTGCAGGATAGGCTTATTGCCTACTTTGAGCATCGGTTTTGGGGTTTCTTCTGTCAAAGGTCGAAGACGGCTCCCTAGTCCTCCGACCATAAGTACGACTATGTTGGGCTTAGTTGCGGGTTTGATAAGATCATTGATCTCTTGTATTCCAATCACACGATATGTATCATCGACAATGGGAATTTGATGAAGCTTTTTATCAAGCGCTTTTTTTAGAATATCTTCTTTTGTATCGCTTAACATTGCTATTGTTGGTGTTTTAAAAATGATACTTTCAATAGTATCATCTAAACCAAGATTATTCAATAATCCTCTACGGATATCACCATCGGTAAGCGTACCGATCAAGTGATTATCTTCATCAACAATGATAGCTATTTGCATCGCTCCGCTATCGATTATTTTCAGGGCTTCTCGTATCGTTGATAAGGAAGTAAGTTTTATATTTTCTACTGATGTCATAAAATATTACCTATGTCATAAAAAGATTTTTTCAAAATAGTTGATAAATCACTTTTCTTAAGAATATTAATAATTTGCTTGCTTGCCATGCCATCGCCATAAGGATTTTTGGTATGTTTCAGGCTCTCTTGAAATTTATCTGAATGCAAACGTTCAAATGCCTGTGCAATACTCTTCTTGTTCGGCTCACAATCGATAACGCTGGAGGCTTTAAGGCGTCCTTTTTGTCTTTCTCCAATATTGATTGTACCAATTTTAAAGCTAGGCGCTTCTAATAAACCGCTAGAACTATTCCCTACTACCGCATCCACAAACTGTAATGCGCTTAGGTATCGTAACTGTCCTAATGAGGTAAAGGCTACCGATTTGTCTCTGTTTTTAGCAACATATTCATCAATCATTTGATTGATAATGCGACCGTCTGTATCGCTGTTTGCTTTCGTAAAAATAATCTGTGTTCCTTGTAGCTCGTCTACAGCCCCAAGTAGTTCTTGAAACTGCTCTTTTGCCGTTGAGTTTTCTAATGTCACCGGATGAAATGTAACGAGTATGTTTTTTTTGCCGAGTTTAAAATCTATAGATTGCTCAAGCTCATTTTTAGATAAAAGCTTTAGCCTCTTTATGTTTTCAATCCCCATTCCTCCAACATTAAATACTCTTTGAGGATGTTCACCCAGTTGTATAACTCGATGACGGTATTCTTCGACAGCGGTAAAATGCAAATGACTCATTTTAGTAATACTGTGACGTATGGCTTCGTCAAATGCCCCTTCTGTTGTTTCACCGCCTTGCAGGTGCGCGATCGGGATGCGGGCTATCATAGCGGCACTCACGGTACTGAAAATTTCATACCTATCACCAAGCACAACAACTATATCGGGTTTAAGCTCATCGTAGGCTTCGGCAAAAGAGATTTGCGCCAATCCCATCGATTTGGAGATGCCAATTGATGTATCGCTGGAGAGGAGCATCTCTATCTTTTTAGTGATTGTAAACTCTTTTTCAATTTCTTTGTAAGTTAGGCCGAATTCCGGGCTGAGATGCATGCCTGTTACTATAATCTGAAGTTCCAAATCGTCATCAGCCTCCATCTCTTTCATCAGCCAATAAAGCAGTCCGTATTCTGCACGGGTTCCGGTGACGACGCAGATGTTTCGTTTAATCATTTATGAATTCTTTTAAAATAGTTTCAATTACTACTTTTAATTTTGGTAAATCTTCATGCACGGCATTCCAGACAATTTCAAAATCTTTGATATCTCTCCACTCGACATCATGATATTTTTCAAGCAGTTCGTTTGGTAAATGCTTACTTGCCTCTCCTATTATCTCAAATTCTCTAATAACAGCACTGTAGGTTTTTTGATCAGCAATAAACTCATCTAAGTTCATTCCCTCAACATACTCGAAAATCGCATCTACCGATTCTTTAATATCGGTAATAAAAAGTCTTTCATCTCGTTTAGACATAGATAATTTCATTTGCAATGTATATTTTTGCCAACGGTTTGAGGGTGCTTTCTATACCAAGATCCACTTTTTTTTCAAATGCTTTTTCCATCTCTCGCTTGAGATTTAAGAATGTATGAATATTTTTTCTTTCTTTTACTATTTCAACAGCTATATCAATATCGCTGTCTTCTGTTTGTTCATCTCTGGCATAACTGCCAAATAGACCTATTTTAATAACACCATATTTTTCATGTAACTCTTTTTTATGTTGTGT
>JAMCPS010000016.1 GCA_023379705.1 Campylobacterota bacterium | reverse complement strand
TAAATTTATTAAATAACATTATTGTGTCCTATGCGCTTTTTTTAGTAGTTTTTTTGATATAGACGGGCTTAGTACGCTCTTCGACCACTTCTTTGGTGATGAGGATTTCGTATCCAGGATATTCAGGAAGCTCGTACATGATATCACCCATGATCTCTTCTAGAATGGCACGTAATCCGCGCGCTCCAGTTTTGCGAGCTAGGGCTTTTGCTCCGATAGCACTGAGCGCTTCTTTTTCAAAAGAGAGTTCAACATCGTCAATAGCAAACAATTTAGTGTATTGTTTAATCAACGAATTTTTAGGTTCAGTAAGGATGCGAACCATCTCTTCTTCACTGATTTTATTGAGAGAAGCAATAATCGGAAGACGTCCGATAAGCTCTGGGATAAGTCCATAACTGACCAAATCATCAGGTTCAACGTTCTCAAAACTGTCATCAATGAGAGTGGTAGAGCGTTTATCATGGCCAAAGCCCATAATATTGTTCCCACGTTTGCGTTCTAATATTTGACCAAGACCATCAAATGCTCCTCCGCAGATAAAAAGAATCCCTGAAGTGTCAATTTGAATAAAGTCTTGATTAGGGTGCTTGCGTCCCCCTTTGGGAGGGATATTGACGATTGCTCCTTCGATAATTTTCAAAAGTGCCTGCTGTACACCTTCTCCTGAAACATCTCGGGTGATGGAACGGTTTTCGGACATACGGGAGATTTTATCAATCTCATCGATAAAGACGATTCCCTGTTGCGCGCGTTCGATATCGCCATCGGCTGCTTGTAGAAGCTTGGTAAGGATGTTTTCAACATCTTCCCCTACATAACCAGCTTCCGTGAGGCTCGTGGCATCAGCAATGGCAATAGGAACATTTAAGACACGTGCAATGGTTTGTGCCATGAGTGTTTTACCGCTACCTGTTGGTCCAATGAGAAGAACATTGGATTTTGCAATCTCGGTTTCATCATCTACCAAATGACGTTTGAAAATACGTTTATAGTGATTGTATACGGCTACCGATAAAAGTTTTCGTGCACGTTCTTGCCCAATGATGTATTGTCCCAAAAAGAGGTTAAGTTCTTTTGGAGTCAGTAACTCAGTGGCGGTTGTATGAGAGGTTTCAGATGCAGACGTTTCGCTGTCTCCAAACATAATTTTATAGGCTGAAAAGACACAGTTTTTACAAATATAAACGGCTGTTCCAGCAATTAGCGGATTGTGCTCACTTTCTTGGGCCTCACAAAAACTGCAATGGCGGTGAATCATGCTTGACTCCTTTCGTAGGGGATACCCCGTTTGGTATTAATAATAAAGGTACACATATTTTTAACGTAGTCGCTTACTGTGCTTTCTAATAGTACTGCAGCAACTTCTTGCAGTGGTTTACCCGACTCAAATAAATCACGGTAGGCACTGCGCAGAGCATCAATGTCTTCGCGCGCTACATGACGGCGCAAGCCATTGAGATTTAGACCTCGCAAGACAGCACGGTTTCCTTCTACGAGACAATAGGGAGGGACGTCTTGGGAGAGTGCTGAAGCCCCGGCTACCATAGCATAGTCACCAATTTTTACAAACTGGTGAACCGGAGTCATACCGCCGATAACGGCATGATTCCCCATTTCAACATGGCCTGCCAATGTTGCTGCATTGGCTAAAATACAGTGATCTCCGATAATGACATCATGCCCTAGATGAACGTATCCCATAAAGAGGTTATGGTTACCAACAACGGTTTTTCCGCCGCCGCCAGCAGTTCCCGGATTGAAAAGGGTGAATTCGCGAATGGTATTGTGATCTCCGATAATCAGCTCTACCTCTTCTCCTGCGTATTTGAGGTCTTGAGGAATCGATCCTAAAACTGCGTGTGAAAAAATAGTATTGTATTCGCCGATAGTGGTGTTCCCATAGATGCATGCACCCTGAGCAATTTTGGTCCCTTTACCGATTTTTGACTTGCGCGAGATGAAGCAAAATGCCCCAATTTCAACATCATCAGCAATAATGGCGCCTTCTTCAATAATGGCATGTGGAGAGATTAAGCTCATGGGGACCTACTTGTCTACGATCATGGCTTTAAGTTCGGCTTGAGCTACAAGAGCATCGTCTACATAAGCTTTGCCCTCTAATACCCAAATTGACCCTTTGTGTTTGACAACGGTCATGCGATATTCAAGACGATCTCCAGGACGAACAGGAGCACGAAATTTTGCACCGTCAATGCTCATGAAGTATACGACTTTTTGAGCCGCTTCTTCTTCGGTCATGTCCATGCTTTGAAATGCCAAAATCCCGCCTGCTTGTGCCATTCCCTCGAGTATCATAACGCCTGGATAAATAGGGTGACCTGGGAAATGTCCCTCGAATATTTGTTCACCGATAGTGACATTTTTGAATCCGACAAGAGATTCATTAGGGGTAATCTCTGTTACTCTGTCAACAAGAAGAAATGGAAAACGGTGTGGTAAAATTTTTTGTATTTGAATAACATCCATCATATGAAAGAACACCTTGGTAAAATTAAGTCGTTTATTTTAGCGTAAAAACGGTTAATTGATAATTATAAGTTCTTCTCTCGTGTCCTCATACGTTTTTGTTTCTAGTATAAGGGTAATTTTAGAGGTTGGAATTTCATCGACGACGACGATGGCAGAAGTATTAAAAGCACTTTGTGTTAATTGCGCACGCAATGCAATTTCGGTTTCAATTGCGGGCGCACTGAACATCAGTTCTTGAGTATTTTTATAACTAGATGAGGTGAGAGCATTGAAGCTTTTGAGGGTGATAAAACGGACCTCTTCACGATTGAGAAAATGTTGATTATCGAGTTCAAAATCAATCTTGCCCTCGGTACGTGTACGGTTGATGGTTGAGTAGATGAGTGGGTAGGAAGGGATGATTTTACCCTCAGTTTTTACTGATGCGTTTAAAAGGCGGTAGTTTAAAAAACGCTCGCGTATGATTTTGTATGGCATATTTATATCTTCGAGATTCATGCGTTTAGAATAAAGGTCCAGTCGTTCTTCGATGGAAGCGGGAAGGATTTGTTTGGATAGGGGAGAAAACATCTCATCCATCAATTTATGTTGTTGATCACGCTGCATGGTGAGTCCAAAAATACATCCGCAGTAGTCTTGGCGGTAGAGTTGTTCTTCTTTGCTCACACGTGATTGATCGTTGGTTCCGCCATTTTTACGGTAATCAAACGCGATGAATTCGACACCGTTAGAGGCATGAAACGCATCGCCCGATTTTTTCAGTTGCTCTTGAGATTTGAGTGGACTAACAAGGAGGGTGGTGGTGATTTTTGTTTCACCCAGTTCCAATGCTTTGCGGGCGCTTACCTCGAAACGACGATCAAAGCAAACTTCACAGCGTGCCCCTTTCTCAGGCTCTTTTTCAAGCCCTCGGACGGCATCCATCCAGTTTTCATAATCATAGGGTCCTTCGATGAGGTCAATGCCCAGTTTCTTACAGCTTCGCTCAACGTCGAGAAGTCGTAAACGGTATTCGCTGTAAGGGTGGATATTGGGATCATAGAAAAACCCTGTAAGCTTTTCATCGGGGTATTCTTGCTGCAGTTTCTCCATAAAAAAATGGGAATCAACGCTGCAGCAGATGTGGACAAGCATAATTAGTCGCGTGCAGCCAAGATTTCTACTTTCTCAATAACATCGCGCATTTGGATGCTGTCAAGGACTGACATAGACTCTTTATCGTCTGCTTCGATACCACCGAAAACGGTGTGAACGCCATCGAGGTGAGGAGTGCTGGCAAAACAGATGAAAAACTGGCTTCCACCTGTATTTGGTCCTGCGTGTGCCATTGACAATGTCCCTTTAACGTGACGGTGCTTGTTAAGTGATGTTTCACATGGGATAGCCCATCCCGGTCCGCCTGTGCCAGTACCGGTAGGACAGCCGCCTTGAGCCATGAACCCAGGAATTACACGATGAAAATTAAGACCGTTGTAATAGCCATCATTCACAAGTGCTGCAAAGTTAGCAACGGTATTAGGTGTTTCGTCATTGTAAAGTTTAATCCACATAACCCCTTTTGCAGTGGTCATTTTTGCCCATTGGTAGCTTGCCAACTCTTCGGCAGTCGGTGTATACGTTTTAAGTTCTTTGCGTCCGAACATAACTTGTCCTTATTGGAGTATTTTTGAAATTATAGTCGATTTTTCTTAACCAATCGGTGTGTCTCATCAACGAGTTTAAAAATATAATTTTATCTGTTCAGTAACAGTAAAATAATGCCAAACAATATAAAAGAGATACCTTTCCAAATAACGACTGGATGACGTTCGATTAATGGTGGTCTGGTCCTGTTTATAAAGGCACTGTTGGGGTGGCGAAGATCATAAAGGAATTCTGACAATTCACCATAGCGCTCATACGGATCGGGTTGCAAAGCTTTTTTAAGCGCTTCATCTATCCACACGGGAATCTTACTATCTTCAGACTCTAAAGAGGCATATTTTAATTTTTTTTGTGCAGCTTTTGTTGTGCACCGTGCTACTTGTACTCCATATGGAAACTCTCCAGATAACATCTGATAGACAATCACACCTAAAGAAAAAAGGTCGGATCGGGATGTGCCTATTTTTCCAAGGAAATATTCCGGTGCAGAGTAAAGAGCCGTTCCTAAAAGATTCTCTTGGTCAAGATAGGTATTCACATCAACAATGCCTTCAACCCGTGTTGAGCCAAAATCGATTATTTTTACCGTCCCGGAATTGTCAATAATAATATTTTCCGGTCTGAGATCTTGATGTATCATCTCTTGACGGTGAAAAGCGAGTAATCCTCTGGCTATTTGTTCAGCGATTTTCCGTACCGTTTCTATGGTTGGTTTTGGGTTGTCTATCATCCATTGCTTTAGTGTCTGACCCTCAATGAATTCTGTTACCGTATAGAGATAATTGCGCTTACGCGTCTGAAGATAAGATTTCGCCACGTGGGGACTGTTTATACGTATTGCAATCCACTCTTCCATCAAAAAGCGTTCAAGATAGGTTTTATCATCTCTTAAATTGATAGAAGGTGTTTTTAAGACCACAGATGTACCGGTTTCATCATCTCGTGCAAGGTAGACATGACTGCGACTGCTGGAGCTGAGTATGCGGATAATGGTATATCCGTCAAAGGAATCTCTAGGTTCGAGAATAGGGGGGAAGGGTTTATGTGTCAATTGTTTATGGATTTCATCGATATCCTTATGAGGCAGATCGTCTATTCGGACAATCTGAATGGTCAAGTTATCATTACTGCCTTCATCGTAAGCTTTGTCAGAAATAATTTTTGCCATGGATTCAAACGGATGACTCTCCTCTTGCAAAGTTTGAATGATAAAGCCGGAACTCACAAACTCGTAAACACCATCCGTCATGAATAGGAAGATATCGTTTTTTTCTACTGAAAAGCTTTCGTAATCCGTTGCTACTTGAGTATCCATGCCCAGAGCTCTGCTGAGGTAACTTTTGTCCCTTGAAATCCAAAGACGGTGGTCTTCCGTCAATTGTTCAAGTCGGTTGTCACGTAATCGATAGATACGGGTATCACCTGCATGAAAGATATGGGCTGTTGAGGAACGAATAATCATGCCGCTAAAGGTACAGACATAGCCTCTGTCTTTGTCATAATGATATTGGCCTTGCTTGCTTTGACTGTACAGCCAAGAATTGGTAGCACTTAAGACGCGCTCTGCTGATTTCTTGACAGACCAGGATTCAGGGGTCGAAAAGTAATCAATTAAAAAAGAGGTAACCGATACCTTGCTGGCAATTTGGCTGACATCACTGCTGCTGATACCGTCTGCCAGGGCAATGGCAATCCCTTTATTCGTCAGCTGCGGTTCTTTGGGAATACAGATGTCGTGAAAGTCTTGATTGATCTCTTTGCGGCCGGGAGTGGAGTATTGGGCTATGGATATTTTTAATTGATTGCGCATAGTGTTTTGGCAGCCTTGTAGAGATCGCCTCAACAATAGATGTTGAGGTTTTGATTGTCGTCATGAAGTTTACGTTCGATTGGATTATCTTTTGCGCATTACCATGATTTATAAGGTAAAAATTTACCATTCATGGTGATGACGACTCTGTCTCCCAAAGGATTTTCTTCTTTGTCTATGTCCATTGAGAAATCAATGGCGCTCATGATTCCATCTCCGAATTTTTCACCGATAATCTCTTTTATGGTCTCGCCATAAACACCTATTGCTTCGTAAAAACGGTATATTAATGGATCGGTTGGTATGATTTTATCCCAAGTTTTCATAGGATATTCTTGCAAAACCTGAGCAACCTCGGCGGATAATCCAAGGAGACTACACAGTTTTTCTGCCGGCTCTTTCTTAAGACTGTTCATCCCAAGGCAAGCTGAGGTTAGAAAGACTGGCCCAAGTGAGACTTTTTTTGCAATCTCTTCCCAGCTTAAACCGGCACTTTTTTTAGCGGCTAAAATCTCTTCCGTCATCTCTATTTTTTTCATAATAGCATTCCTTCATCTATAATTATTGTAAATTTCGTTTTGCACCTGTTTTGATATGCGTCGCATAAAGCGTAAGACCCGTAAAGGCTAATCCGCCTACAAGATTACCGAATACTACTGGTATCTCATTCCAAAGTAGATAATCCCAAATGGTAAAGTTACCACCCATAATCATTGAAAACGGAAACAAGAGCATATTGACAATAGAGTGCTCAAAACCCATAAAGAAGAAGAGCATAACGGGCATCCACATAGCCAAAAACTTCCCACTGACTGTGGTTGAAATCATGGCACCTACGACACCCATAGAGACCATCCAGTTACAAAGCATCCCGCGGATAAATACGGTCAACCATCCCATCACACCGTGTGCTTGATATCCTAATGTGCGCGCTTCGCCGATGCTTCCCAGTTTTTCACCAACAGGACCACCATCAATGGAATAGCCGTAGGTTAAAATAAACGACATCATAAACGCAACCGTTAACGCCCCGGCGAAGTTACCAATAAACACAAGCCACCAGTTTCTAAGCATTTGCTTGACAGTAACCCCTGGACGCTTGTCAATTAAGGCTAGCGGCACTAAAACAAACACGCCCGTTAAGAGATCAAATCCCATAAGGTAAAGCATGATGAAACCAACCGGAAACAAAAGCGCGCCAATAAGTGGCACTCCTGTTTGTACTGAGACGGTAATCGCGAATGCGGCCGCCAATCCTAAAATCGCACCTGCCATATAAGCACGAATAAGTGTATCTTTGGTAGACATATACACTTTGGACTCACCTGAGTCGATCATTTTGGTGACAAATTCAGTAGGAACTAAATAAGACATTTGAAACTCCTTAGTTTGAAATCACAACAGTGATGAAGTATTATTTCATATAATCAAGAGTTTATAGTCCTAATATTGTATAAAAATTAATCACTTTCATTGTACTATTATTAATTAGTACCATTTAACGTTATATGTGGAGTATAATAAGAGACTTTAATTTTGGATTACAATGTGGAAAACTGGTTACAGCTTCGTTTGTCTCGACTCTCTTTACGGGAGCTTCATTTCTACACGATTTTTCTTATTTTGATTCTTTTTATCATTTTTTCATCTTTGCTTATTTATGAGGAATACCATAACTTTTTAACGGTAGCGAGTCATACTATGACTAATACACAGGGCAATCCGATCGCCTTAAAAAGGGGTATGATAAAAATCATTTTGAATATTTCTACTTTGGCACTGATTTTATTTGGCTTGATTATCGGGATTTCAAAAATTGTCAACAGCATGATTGCCAGAGATATCAAACGGTTTTTAGATTTTTTCGAATCGATTCATGAAAAAGAGATATCCATTTATCCAGCCGATCTTTATTTTGATGAGTTTAAAAAGATGGCTGGATATGCTAATGGAATGGCTACGATGATTTATGAGCAAAAAGAGTCACTGCAATCTCTCAACGCCAGTTTGGAAGAACGGGTGAAACAAAAAACCGAAGCGTTGCAACTTAAAAATAAAGCTCTTGAAGAGGAGCAAAAATTTTCACAAGGGCTGCTTGGATCGCATAAACAGTTTATCCGCTATGCAATTCATGAGACCCATACTCCACTGTCGGTGATTATGGCGAATATCGAGTTGTTTAGCATGAATGAGGGGCGTAATCGTTACTTGGCTAAAATCGAAGCGGCGGTTAAAAATATCTTTAGCATTTACGATGATTTAAGCTATTTGGTCAAAAAAGATCAGGTAGAGTATCCTGAAAAAGCGATGGATTTGCGCGAATACGTTGAAAAAAGGCTTGAATTTTTTGATGAGGTTGCCCATTTTTCAAATCTCTCTTTTGAGTATGAGACATCAGAATTTCCGGCATGGATACAGTTTAATGAGACGAAACTTCAGCGGGTTATTGATAATAATCTAACGAACGCGATCAAATATACCAAAAATGGAGAAAGCATACGAGTAGGGGTTGGTTCGAATCTCGATGAATGTACTTTTTGGGTTGAAAGTCATTCGCAAAAAATTGAAGATGTCGATAAGATTTTTGAAGCGTACTACCGTGAGCGTAAAAAAACGGATGGATTTGGTTTGGGTCTTAGTTTGGTCAAGTCAATTTGTGATGAAGAAGGGGTAATGATTCGTATTGATTCAACGGTTGAATATACCCGTTTTGAGTATCATTTTCCTAAAAGGGGAGATGCTTGAAAATCTTTTTACTTGAAGATGAACAGATGCTAAGTGATGCTATCAATGAGTATTTGCTAGCTTTAGGTCATCGTGTTGTTGTCTGCTACGATGGAAGCGAAGCGCTGGTGTCTATTCAAGCAGAGAATTTTGATCTGCTCATATTGGACATCAATGTTCCGGGGATGGATGGGTTGGATTTGCTCGAACAGCTCCATATTCTTAAAATCCGTCCTCCTGCTATCTATATCAGCGCATTGGCAGATATTGAGGGAATCAGTCGGGCATATGATCTTGGATGTTATGATTATCTCAAAAAACCGTTTCATCTAAAAGAACTCTCTTTGCGCATTGATAAAGCAATGCAGGTATGTGCGGTGCCGCAAAATCATCTTTGCCTCTCAAAAAGTTACAGTTACGATGCCTCTACTTCTACGCTACTGTGTGAAAATACAGCACAGCCACTTTCAAGACGGCAATTGCAGATTATTGACTTATTGGCACGCAATAGGGGAAGGGTAGTCGATTTTGACCAGTTTCGCACCTATATATGGGATGATGAGTACGTCGATAATGCGACAATTCGGGCCGAAGTGAGCCGTCTGAAAAAAACGCTCAAAGAGGATTTTATCCAAAACATTCGGGCATTAGGTTACATGATCGATATTCCTAAAAGCTAATCGTGCTACTTTTTTACACATACATCTCTTAATATTAAAATTTCTGACGATTAATTTTTCTAATTTTACCTTTGCTACGTTCATGCTACGTTTTGTTTTCATAATGACACTGTTAAAAACTTTTGGTTTGAGGAGTGTATATGAGAGGTAGAGTATCTCTGTCGCTTTTGGCATCGGCTTTGGTTGTCAATGCTTTTGGTGCAGACGATTTGGCAGGAATGTTCAAAGAGGGGAAAGCAAGCGGCCAAATTCGGATGTTTTGGGTTGATCGTGAATACCAAGGGACAGCTGGAAACAAGACGCATAGAGATGCGACAGCCATCGGCGGTTATTTGAAATATGAAACAGGAGATTTCAAAGGACTTAGTCTAGGGACTGCATTTTATACGACAAATGGTCTTTTTATAGAGTTACCAAGAGAGGATTATTCCCAAAATGATATGACACTGTTGGGACCCAATAATGATAACTACTCAATGGTAGGTGAGCTTTATGCTCAATATAAAAGAGGAAATACTACATTCAAAGGTGGTCGTCAGAAACTGGATATTCATATGGCAGGAAGCGATGATGTTCGTATGACCCCTAACTTGTTTGAAGCCTATTTATTGACAAATAAAGATGTTCCCAATACAACACTTGTAGCAGGACATATCACCAAATTCGCACAAGGAAGTTTTGGGCGAGTTTACAATCACACAGAGGCAAGTTCAGCAGCTTCCAAATTACTTTCCGTTACCTCGGGTTATTCTTATGTTAATAGCCTCGATCAAGTAGGTGAATTTGTCAATATGGGAACGTATACTCTTGGTCAATCAACAAACGGGGTATCGGTTCTCTCAGCAACGTATACGGGGATAGAAAATCTAAAATTACAGTTGTGGGACTATTACGCCCACGACATCGCGAATATCATTTACGGTGAAGCAAATCTCAATTGGAAAAGTTTTATCAGTGATAACATAAAACCAAGTGCGGGGCTTCAGATCATCAAACAAAATGATGTCGGGGATGCGTATGCAGGAGAGCTTGAAGGGTTATATGCCGCTGGAAAAGTTGGATTTCAAATCAATAACTTTGATATAGGGTTTTCATACTCACAAACAGCAAAAAACAATGCTACAGATTCAAAATTGAAAAATGCCATCATTACGCCATGGGGTGGAATACCGGCATACACGCAGGGGATGGTAACACGTCATATGTTTTTGGCCGGAACTAAAGCGTGTAAAGTAAATGGTGGCTACAATTTTAAAGATCTGGGCACTAGTTTAACAACTTCTGCCTATTATACAGCATTTGATATGGACCCCAACAGTGGATATGGGTTGGAAAGAACTGCAAGTGAGGCTGGATTCGAAGCAATTTATTATCCGGAATATGTCAAAAACTTACAGCTTCGCTTTCGCGGAAATTTTCCAAGAAATTTTGCAGAAGGTTCTAGCGGAACAACGGGCTGGAGTGAGTATCGCTTCATTGCAAACTATAATTTTTAAGGAGATGCAATTATGAAACAAGAGATGGTTGATCGTATTAAAAACGATCCTGATTTTACACAGCTTGTCCGCACACGAAGCAAGTTCGCATGGACATTGACGATTGTGATGCTGATCATTTATTTTGGATTTGTGTTGACGATCGCATTTGACCCGTCGATTTTGGGAACTCCGCTCTCAAGCGGTTCGGTTACAACCGTTGGCATTCCTGTGGGTGTTGGGGTTATTCTCAGCGCATTTATCCTTACCGGTATTTATGTACGTCGTGCAAACGGCGAATTCGATGAACTTACGCGTCGCATTAAAGACAAAGCGAAGGGGGAATGATGAAACCAATTATTTTCTTACTATTAGGATCAGCCGGAATATTTGCCGGTGAAGCAATCAGCGGTGCGGTAGAAAAACAACCGCTTAATATGTCGGCGATTATCATGTTCTTGATTTTCGTGGGGGCTACTTTAGGAATTACGTATTGGGCAGCAAAGCGTACCAAAACGGCAAAAGATTTCTATACCGCAGGTGGCGGGATTACCGGTTTTCAAAACGGTATGGCGATCGCAGGGGACTACATGTCTGCGGCATCGTTCTTGGGTATTTCGGCACTCGTTTATGGAAAAGGGTATGACGGTTTGATCTACTCCATCGGATTTTTGGTCGGTTGGCCGATTATTTTGTTTATGGTAGCGGAACAGCTTCGTAATTTGGGTAAATATACCTTTGCAGACGTGGCATCGTACCGTTTGCGTCAAACGCCTATTCGTACTTTGGCGGCGTTTGGATCGATTGCAACCGTTATCTTGTATCTTATCGCTCAAATGGTGGGTGCGGGTAAATTGATTCAGCTCCTTTTCGGATTGGATTATGAAATTGCCGTTATTTTGGTCGGGGTATTGATGATCCTTTACGTCACTTTTGGCGGTATGTTGGCAACGACATGGGTTCAAATCATCAAAGCCTTCTTGTTGCTTTCAGGAGCTACTTTTATGGCGGTTGCGGTTATGGCACACTATAACTTCAATTTTGAGTCACTGTTTGCGACGGCGGTTCAAATGAAAGACGTGTCGATTATGGCTCCGGGTAAACTGATAAGCGATCCGATTTCAGCGATTTCATTGGGGATTGCGTTGATGTTCGGTACGGCGGGTCTGCCTCATATCTTGATGCGTTTTTTCACCGTCAGCGATGCGAAAGAAGCACGTAAATCGGTTTTTTATGCGACAGGGTTTATCGGGTATTTTTATATCTTGACGTTCATCATCGGTTTCGGTGCGATTGTGATGGTATTCCAAAACCCTCAATATCTTGATTTGGCAAAACAAGCAGTAGATGGCGGTTCTCCGATTCTCGGCGGTGACAACATGGCGGCGATCCACTTGAGCCATGCAGTGGGTGGAGACTTCTTTTTAGGCTTTATTTCAGCGGTAGCGTTTGCAACGATCCTTGCGGTTGTTTCAGGGCTTACTCTGGCAGGGGCTTCGGCAATATCGCATGATTTGTATGCGAGTGTACTTCGCAAAGGTAAAGCAGACGGGATGATGGAGATGAAAGTTTCTAAAATCGCCACCATCATTTTGGGGATTGTCGCAATTTATTTAGGGATTGCATTTGAAGAGCAAAATATCGCGTTTATGGTTGGATTGGCATTTGCAATCGCTGCGAGTGCGAACTTCCCGATTTTGTTCCTCTCGATGTATTGGTCAAAACTCACAACACGCGGTGCATTATTAGGGGGATCATTAGGTCTTCTTACTGCAGCAGTACTAGTGGTTCTAGGTCCTACCGTATGGGTTGATTTCCTAGGGCATGCGGAAGCGATTTTCCCATACAAATATCCGGCATTGTTTTCTGTGAGTGCGGCATTCATCGGAATTTGGTTCTTCTCGATTACAGACAACAGTGATACAGCGGCCAAAGAGCGTGAGGCATTTGAAGCACAATATATCCGTGCTCAAACGGGTATCGGTGCTGAGGGCGCATCGGAGCATTAACCCATGAGTCTTTTTGATCAAAAAGCATTATTAATGTCGATCCATCCTTTCGATCTTTTGAACGAGAGGATGATTGAGAAACTGATGACGCAGATGGATATTGCTTATTATCCCAAGGAGACAGTTTTAATCGCTCCTCGGGTACGTGCGCAGTCTCTCACGATTATTATCAAAGGGGTAGTCAACGAGACCATTGAGGGTGAACTTCAAAACGTTTACTCTGAAGGTGACAGTTTTGATGCCAATTCCCTTATTTATGGAAACACTGAAAGTACTTTTAGTGTAGCAGAGGATCTTATCTGCTACGAACTTCCCAAAGAGTCCTTTCTCAATCTTCTTCAAGACGTTGAACCGTTTCAAAACTATTTTATGCAAGATTTCATTACCAAACATCAGAGTTTGAAAGAGCGTCAGCACCAAAATGAGATGACCCCTTTTATGATGTCTCGTGTTGATGAGATTTATTTGCACATACCGTGTTTTGTGGATGCAAAAACTTCGATTCAAGAAGCATTACGTGATATGGCAGATCAGAAGACAGATGTCCTTTTGGTTCGTGATGAGGCGTTGGTGGGAATAGTCACCGATACGGATTTGCGCGAAAAAGTGCTTTTGGTCGAAAAAAGCACCAAAGACTCTATTGGTGAGATTGCAACGTTTGGGCTTGTGATGATCGAACGAAGCGATTTTCTCTTTAATGCCTTGCTCCTTTTTACCAAACACGGAGTCAAACGGTTGATTGTTGTCGAAAATGAGAAGATTGTAGGAATTTTAGAGCAGCTTGATCTTCTGAGCCATTTTGCCAACCATACCCATCTTATTGCTACCTCGATCGATCGATCACGCAGTATTGATGAACTCTATAATGCTCAACGTTCCTTGACGCATCTTATCAGTTCGCTCACTTCCAAAGGGGTGAAAATACGGTACATCTCGAAGCTTGTAAGTGAACTAAACACCAAAATGTATCGCAAAGTATTCGAGATGGTTGTTCCAAAAGAGCTTCAATCCAAGTGTGCTTTGATAGTGATGGGAAGCGAGGGAAGAGGTGAGCAAATACTGCGAACGGATCAAGACAATGCCCTGATTATTCGCAATGGTGAAGACAAAGCGCAATTCGAACCTTACATGATGAAGTTTAATGACTCTTTACTCCAATTAGGATTTCCTCTATGCAGCGGCAATGTCATGGTGAGCAATCCGTATTGGCGAAGAAGTGTCTTGGAATACAAAACGATGATTTCCCAGTGGATTGAGATCCTTAATGAAGAGGCGCTTTTATCTCTTTCGATCTTTTTAGATGCTTCGTGCGTGGCTGGGGATGAGAACTTGTTAGGCGAGTGCAGAGACTATTTGTATAATCATTTTGAAGGGCGCAGTGACGTATTGGCCCATTTGGCAAAATCGGCACTGGTTTTTGAAACTCCTTTGAGTCTTTTCTCCGGATTCGTTTTGGGAGAAGCTTCGCATGAAAGTGAACTGGATATCAAAAAGGGAGGAATTTTTGCAATGGTTCATGGGGTTCGTGTTTTGGCACTGGAGCATAAAATTCAATGCACCAATACCACGCAGCGGATTAAAGAACTTAACAACATCGGATTGTTCGACAAAAAGTTCGCGAATGAGTTGATCGAGGCGTACGATACCTTACTGGAGATACGTTTGCGCTCGATGCTTTTGCAAAAGAAAATCAATGAAGAGCAAAATTACGTCAATCCTAAACGCTTTAGCAAGACCGATCGTGATTTACTCAAAGATGCCTTTAGAATTGTCAATACGTTTAAAAAGTTTTTGACCTACCATTTTCATTTGGGAATGGTTATGTAATGTTTGAAGCATTATTGCGTGGATGGAAACGACGAAACTTACGTGATCCGCAGTATGAATGGCTTTTAAACAGCTATGAAGGGGATGAAGTCGTCATTTTTGATACTGAAACTACCGGATTGAATACAAAAACCGATGCGGTTTTGAGTATCGGAGCGGTAAAGATTAGAGGGGATAAGATTCTTACTTCCCAAAGTTTTGAGGTTTTTTTAAAACCTGGAAAAGAAATCAGTGCTGAAAGCATCAAAATTCACCATATTCGGCCATGCGATTTAGAACAGGCTTTAGAGCCATTAGAGGGGGTACGAAAATTTTTAGAATTTATTGGAAATCGGCCATTGGTTGGGTATTATCTAGAGTTTGATATGGCAATGGTAAATCGTTTAATCAAACCGTGGCTTGGGATAACGTTGCCCAATAAACAGATTGAAATTTCCGGGATATATTTCGATAAAAAAATTGCGTTGATTCCTCAAGGAAATATTGATTTACGCTTTGATACTATCCTTCGTGAATTGAATATTCCCAGAATGGGTCAGCACAATGCACTCAATGACGCAATTATGAGCGCAATGATCTATATAAAACTACAACATGTACACAGGATTTAGAACGCCATCGGGGCAAAGCCCCGTTTGGCTACGCTGGCCGCTATGGCACTAAAGCTTGCCTCATTTGAGGCAGATGAATTAAACTGCACTAAGGAGCATTAACAATGAGCGATACTGTAAAACCTATTTTTCAACCAAACCCTGAGTTCGCGGCTGCCGCACGCATTAAAAATATGAACGAGTACCTTGAACTGCAAAAAATGGCTCAGGAAGACTACGAAGGATTTTGGGGTAAATTTGCCAACGAAAAGATTGACTGGTTCAAACCCTATACACAAGTGCTTGATGAGAGCAATGCCCCTTTTTACAAATGGTTTACAGGCGGTACGCTCAACATTGCACACCAATGCATCGATCGTCATCTTAACACCCGCAAAAACAAAGCGGCAATCATTTTTGAAGGGGATCGCGGAGATAAGCAAATCGTCACGTATCTTGAACTTTATTACAACGTTAACCGTTTTGCCAATTTACTCAAAAATGAGTTTGGGGTAAAAAAGGGAGATCGTGTGGTCATTTACATGCCGATGATTCTCGAAGCGGCGTACGCAATGCTCGCCTGTACCCGTATCGGGGCGATCCACTCAATCGTATTTGGGGGATTTTCCTCCGAAGCACTTCGCGATCGTATCATTGATGCAGAAGCAAAAGTCGTGATTACTGTCGATGGAGCGTTTCGTAAAGACAAACCGTACATGCTTAAACCTGTCGTCGATGAGGCATTGAGCCATGGATGTGAATGCGTTGAAAAAGTACTGGTTGTAGAGCGTAACGGTGAAGACATTACATGGGTTTCAGGGCGCGATTACTCGTACAATGAGCTCATCCAAAACCAATCGCAAGTGTGTGCTTCTGAACCGATGGATGCAGAAGATCCGATGTTCCTTCTCTATACTTCAGGCTCAACAGGAAAGCCAAAAGGGGTTCAGCACAATACCGGAGGATACATTCTCTGGGCGCAAATGACCATGGAATGGGTTTTTGATGTCAAAGAAAACGATACCTACTGGTGTACGGCGGATATCGGATGGATTACGGGGCATACCTATATCGTTTACGGACCTCTAGCCATGGGTGCTACAACCATAATGTTTGAGGGTGTTCCGACGTATCCCGATGCCGGACGACCGTGGAAAATGGTCGAAGAGTACAAAGTAAACCAGTTTTATACCGCACCGACCGCGATTCGTGTGTTGCATAAAATGGGGGAAGAGGAGCCGGCTAAATATGATTTGTCATCTCTTAAAGTTTTGGGTACGGTGGGCGAACCAATCGACCCTCCGGCATGGAAATGGTACTATGAGGCAGTAGGAGCAGGCAAATGCGCTATTGTGGATACGTATTGGCAAACAGAGACGGGCGGGCATATTATCTCTCCTCTTCCAGGAGCAACGCCAATCAAACCAGGCTGTGCTACCTTTCCGCTGCCTGGAATCATGGCAGAGGTTTTAGATCCCCAAACGGGTGAAAAAGTGGGAGCAGGGGAGAGCGGATACATGTGTATTACCCGTCCTTGGCCATCGATGATTCGCGGTATTTGGGGAGATCCTGAGCGTTTTGTAAAATCGTATTTTGGTGATGTGAAAAAAGACGGTCAGCCGGTCTATTTTACAGGGGATGGTGCGAACTACGACAACGACGGGTACATTACGATTACCGGACGTACCGATGATGTTATCAATGTTTCAGGTCACCGTATGGGTACGGCTGAAGTAGAAGCGGCATGTAAAAAACACCCCAATGTAGCAGAAGTAGCGGTTGTCGGAAAGCCCCATGATATCAAAGGAGAAGGAATTTTTGCTTACATCGTTCTCAAAAGCGACGATACCGTTGGTGAAGAGATGGAAATGGTCAAAGAGATCAACAAAGTGATCATGAAAGAGATCGGCAACATCGCTATTTGTGATGACATCGTGTTTGTTCCTGGCTTGCCGAAAACCCGTTCAGGTAAAATCATGCGCCGTATTTTACGCTCGATTGCCAAAGGTGAAGCGATTACTCAAGATATCTCGACACTGGAAGATCCAAGCATTGTTGCGACTATTGAGGCTAAAGTAAAAGGGTAAATTTTACCCGTTTGCCCACAAGGGAGTCAACGGGTGAATTTTCTTGTCATTCCGTGCTACGGTCAGCGAATCTATCCCCTAAAAACATTTGCTATTTTTTATCTTTTTAAATGATTTAGTGTATATTTTGGTATACTATTGGTATGAAATTTGAATATGATAGCATCAAAAGCGAAGTAAATAAACAAAAGCATGGGATTGATTTCGATGAAGCTCAATACTTATGGTATGATGAAAATTTGCTTGAAGCTCCTTTGAATTTTTCTGATGAAACGCGTTTTATATGTATTGGAAAAATCAATGAGAAACATTGGTCTGCTGTCATAACATATCGATCAGAAGTGATCCGAATTATTTCCGTGAGAAGATCACGGCAGGTGGAGGTAGAATATTATGAAAACAACTAAAGAGCTAGATGAAGCATTTGATAAGGGTGAAGATATATCTGAATTTGTGGATTGGTCTGCATCGCGACGTCCAAATTTAGAGCAAAAACGGGTGAATCTTGATTTGCCTGTATGGATGATCGAGAGACTTGATTATGAGGCTAAACGTCTTGGAGTCGCTCGTCAAGCGATCATGAAAATGTTTCTAGCGCAGCACTTGGAAAAAGCAGGTTAAATCCTAAATTTTACTACCATACGTTATACTTATGCCTAAAATTAGAATAATGGATTTTCATGAGATATAAAATTGGACATTTTCAAAACAGCATTTCGACACTAGAGCTCAAAGAACGAACGCTTTACCAAAATACGTTGATTTTGGGTGAAGAGGGATCAGGGAAAACCCATTTGGCGAATAAGATACGTCATTATGTCATGGCAAACGGTATTCCGACTCTTTATCTTGATTTTTCAGACCCGTCTATTGAAAAGATCGAAGAGAAGTTCAAGGATGCGGATACGTTTTTTTATCTCCGTTTTGAGGAGAGCGATGAATTTGAAGCGGCTCTTGATAAGGCGATTGAGGAGCGTCGCAACATTTATATGGCGGCTAACCCTTCGTACTTTGCTGCAAAGCGTAATATAAAAAGTAAGCTTTCTCGAATGATTCAAAAGCATGATTTGTTGGATAATTATTATTATTTTTTCCATGAAATTGAGAGTTTGAATGGATTTTATACAAAATTTGAAGATTTTATTTATTATATCTTCGATCTCGTCAATATGAAAAAATACGGATTTACCTTTTTAGCACAGCCCAATGAGATATTCGAAGATTCTCGTATCAAGCTGCTGTTTACGTTTCTTTATTTGGGACGCTGTTCGAATGCGCATTATTACAATACATCGGTTTTGCGAAGTTTGAAAACAAACACCTTTTATTATCAGTATCGCATGGATAATCGCTCGTTGTTGTTTAATCAGATACAAAGTGATATTGCTATTATTGATGCCTAAGTGATTGGCTTGAATCCGTTGGCATTATGGATGCTTTTTTCTATGATGCTGTGGGGTGCGGGTTGGCCTGTTTTGAAAATTCTCTCCCAAAGCGTTTCATGGGAAGTGGCGACTTTTTGGCGATTGGCTTTGATGTCATTGGCCTATATCCCAGTGCTTTGGTGGAATAAGCAGCCGTTGCGTTTAGCCAAATCGTCATGGATTTCTGTCACGATTAGCGGTTTGTTGTATGCGCTTTTTATGGTTCTCTCATTTTTAGGTGTTCAAGTAGCCACTGCGGGAGCAGGGGGGATGATCATTACTACCCTTAGTCCTGTCTTCATAGTCCTCATTACGATTATTTTTACCGGTTTTCATCCCTCAAAGCAACATCTCTTTGGATTGGGATTGGGTTTGCTGGGCGGTATGGTTATGGTAGAGCTATGGGATGGGACTATTTTAAGCAATGTGGGAAATCTTGTTTTTATTCTTGCTGCATTGTCGTGGAGTATTTTAAGCGTATTGGCTCAATATTCACGCAATCACCTCGATCCTATCCGTTACAGTTTTTATCTAGGACTGATTGCAACGTTTTGTATGTTTATTATGGCTTATGGGCATGGGATATTGAGTGTATTTGATGAGGGGCTAGGCTTTTGGGGTGCATTACTGTATTTATCGGTAATGACGCAAACAGTGGCAACAACCATCTATTTTGTCGCCTCTGGAAAAATAGGATCGGCAAAGGCGGGATCGTACATGCTTTTAGTACCGCTATTCGCTCTCATCAGCAGTTATGTGTTGTTGGGTGAGGTTCCATCGACTTCTTTGGTTATTGGGGGCGTTATGAGTATTGTGGCCGTTTATTGGATCCATCAGGCAAAAACTGCCTGAGCGGGTAGATAGGTTAGGCTGGATTGGCTTCTTGAACCATTTTTTCCAACAATGCAAACAGCTGTGCACTGCTTTCTTCCATCGCCGTCATATTTTTGATAATAGAATCTTTGGTTTTGATATTTCGGCAATCTTTGCGTGATATACATTCCAAAGTTTGGCTAACATACTTATGAAGAGCCGTGTGAGGCGCTTCAATCATTTTATAAGCTTGAGTATTGGCAAACATCTCTTTGCCCTCGCCCTCGTAATACCATTTACCCATTCGGCAATTGTGGTGATCGGTTGTAGCCATGGTATTGTGATCTGTTTCGTGCATGATGGTTGAATAGGTATTATGTTTGTAGATGATGTGATCTACTTTAACAAGTGTGGTAAAGAGAGAATCGTTAATGTATTTGGCGGCTTTTGCTGAAGCATGGGCGGTATTTGCAAAGTTCTCCAAAATATCTTCAAATTCATGGACATCGCAGCGTGATTTTTGAGCGATATTGCTGATGGTTTCTGAATTGCCCTGTATGTCATTGGCTTCTTGCTGCAATGTATTGAGAGTGATGGAAATCTCTTGTGTTGCTTTTTGGGTGCGTTCGGCGAGTTTACGTACTTCATCGGCTACAACGGCAAATCCGCGACCATGCTCGCCTGCGCGTGCGGCTTCGATCGCGGCATTGAGGGCGAGAAGGTTTGTTTGATCGGCGATATCTTTGATGAGATTGGCAACGGTGCTGATTTCATTGGTTCGCTGGCCCAGAGAGGTGATCGCTTCGCTGGAGCTAGAGATCAATTCCATGAGATTTTCCAAATTGGAGACAATGGTGGTTACACTGGACTGACTTTTGCCTACCTCTTGCGCAGTTTTAGAGGAGGTTTTGTTGATTTCTCTCGAGTAGTCACAGTTTTTTTGGATGTCATTTTGGATGGTGGATAAAGAAGTGGAGATACCGCCACTCATCCGTTCAAACTCATGACTAAGTTCGCTGCTCATTTTACCTTTGAAGGAAGCCGCTATTTCGTCAATGGCATGATTAAAGACCGATCCTATTTCGGTAAAATCCCCTTTATATCCTTCTCGAAACAAAATACGGTTCATTTTTCCCTGATTGGCGGAATCCAAAGAGGCATGGATATCGCGCATCATTTGTTCTACTTGATCGAGAAGATCATTAATATTCCATGCGACACCTTGGAGAATATGTTTATCAGAGATACGTGTAATTCTCTCAGAGAGATTTCCGCTGGATGCTTTGAGCAGAACATCGCGAATTTGACGTATGAGGACATCGTTGAAGATTTTTGCACATGGCTCATCGTCTTGGGCAATAAACAGACCCCCGATGGCCGCTATAAAAACAACACCGGCAGGTAAAAAAGAGCCCATAGTTGCTAAATACACAGCAGTACCGATTGCAAGAAAGAGATAAAAAAGAGTCTTTTTACTGCTGAAGAGAGAGGACGAATTCGTCATACGTAATTCCTTTATCATTTAATACTGTGTTGAGTAAGCGCAGTGAAGCATCCATGCCGCCTGTTCGTTCAGCTGCGAGGAGCTGCGCGTAGATGCCCGGGATGACATCAAGTGCTTTTTTGGAGGGTTTTCGGCGTACAGAGTGAAAATCACGAATACTGCCGTTGGGGTTGAGTGTTGCAGTCGCATTGGCAAATACCCAGTAGTATGAACCATCTTTGCACATATTTTTGACATAGGCAAAGATCTCTTCTTTATTTTGAAGACGATCCCATAACAGTTTGAAAACAATTTTAGGCATATCCGGATGACGCAAGATGGAGTGAGGAGCATCTAAAAGTTCATTTTCTTCATATCCTGAGATTTTAATAAATGTTTTATTACCGTAGATAATTTTACCGCGGGCATCGGTTTTGGAAACGATAAAATCGTTCTCATTCAGCATTTTTTCATTTTGATTGGGGGTGGGATGCTGCATTATTACTCCTTTATAAGATTGATTTTTTGGTGTGTTTTACAAAATAATTCAAACATATTAGCCAAAAGAGGCTTACTGTAATGATATCCCTGTATTTCATCACATTTTTGCTGCTGAAGGTAGTTAAGCTGGTCGAGTGTTTCAACACCCTCGGCAATGGTTGTCAGCCCAAGTGAGTGTGCCAATTGGATGATAGCATTGACGATAGCTCTGTCTTCAGGATCCGTAGTGATATCTCGTACAAACGATTGATCAATTTTGAGCTTATAGACTTTGAACTTTTTGAGGTAAGAAAGAGATGAGTAGCCCGTACCAAAATCATCAATAGACATCCGTATTCCGATTTCATTCAAGGTATTCATGATTTTGATGGCATCTTGCGGATTGTACATCGCTACACCCTCTGTGAGCTCGATTTCGAGATATTTTGGGGGCAATTTGGCTTCGTCTAAAATATTAATAATGAGACTTGGGAGGCTTGAATGACGAAATTGAACCGCTGAAAGATTGACCGCCATGATGAGGTCAATTCCATTTTGGTTCCATGCTGCCGCTTGAGAAACAGCGGTACGCAAAACCCATTCACCAATAGAGAGGATTGTTCCGTTTTCTTCAGCAATAGGAATAAATTCTGCGGGAGATACAGACCCAAACTGTGGATGTTCCCAGCGAATCAGCGCTTCAGCGCCGATGATTTTTTCATTTTCAGCACACATTTGAGGTTGATAGACCAGATAAAATTCATTTCGTTCCAATGCGGTATGCAGCGCATTGCTAAGCTCGAGATTTCGCTGAGAATTTTCCTGCATTTCATGAGTAAAGAAACAGTAGGCATTACGTCCCTCTTGTTTAGCTCGGTACATTGCGACATCGGCATTTTTAGAGAGATTCTCGATGTCCGTGCCATCAGATGGATACAATGCAATGCCTAATGAAGCCGTGACAGTGAGCTCATGGTCTGTGAGCTGGAACGGTTTAGCTATAGACGTCAACAGTTTTTGAGCTACCTGTGCGGCACCATTGGCATCTGTTTCGGGCAATAAGAGGATAAACTCATCTCCCCCCATTCGAGAGACCGTGTCTTCTTCACGTACTACAGTACTTAGACGTTTTGCAAGCTCCATAAGTAATTGGTCCCCAATACTGTGTCCAAGCGTATCGTTAATGCTCTTGAAATGATCGAGATCAAGGAAAATAAGGGCAAATTTACCTTCGTTACGTTTTGCGAGATTGAGAGTGTATTGGAGATGATTTTCCATTTGTATACGATTGGGAAGTGCCGTCAGAGGATCAAAGTTTGCCAAATAGTGGATTTTTTCTTGGGTCTTTTTTTGCTCACTGATGTCTTCTTCGATCGCAATGTAATGCGTTGTTTTCCCCTCTTTATCTAAAACGGGAGCAATATTAATTGAGTAAATATAATTGGTTCCGTCTTTGCGTTTGTTGATAAATTCGCCTTGCCATTTTTCTTGACGTATTAATGCTTCCCACATAGAATCATAGGCATGCTCTGGAGTGATCCCTGATTTAAGAAGCCGCGGATTTTTACCGAGCACTTCATCCAATGTGTATCCTGTAGCGGAAATAAAAGCGGCATTGACGTATTCGATATTGGCTTTAAAATCGGTGATAATGATTGAATTGGGACTTTGTTCCATGGCTTGGGTGACCATGCTCAGTTGACTTTCATTTTTCTTACGTTCGGTATCGATGCTAGAGAGTTTGTTTTTTGTTTCGGATAACCAGCCTAAAATGCTATTCTCCAAGCCTTTGTCGATTTGAATTTCAGAGGATAAATCTCCGCTCCCGATTCTGGCAATGTGAGAATGAAGCTGCTGCAGTGATCCTCCTATAATTAAATACAAAGTTCGACGGACGCGCCACAGTGTCCATACCAATATGAATCCAAAAAGAATGAAAACGGTACGTACGAAATCAGCTGTTTTTTTAGCAGTAAGAATGGTATCTAGTGTTCGCTGGTCGATCATTTTATGCGCTTCACTAATGGGTTTCATTATGCCGTATTTAGCTTGATGATATTTAACATCGTGTAGCATCATAGAGGCTAGCTGTCGATTTTCATCGGTAATGGGAGTGGTTGATTCGAGGATACGCATCGCTTCAAATTCGATTTTTGTGAGTTCATCAGAATGATTCTTTGCTTCTGAGAGTTTGGCAAATTCTTGGGAGGTATATCCGGCAGTTCTCATCAGTTCCAATAAAGAGACAGACTGAGAGCTGTCTTGATGAGGGCGCTTGTCATCGGATAATACAAGATCCCAGTAAATATTCTCATAATGAAGCGGGCGCGGTTGGGTTCCATTACGGATATCAAGAATTTCTTGGTAGTGCTGTTTATAGATCAGATCACCGGTGAGGACATAGGTACGAACCATCCGTGTCAAGTCATCGGAAGATTGGCGTAACATGTCCGCGAGCATATGGGATTCGTATTTCTGATCATAAGCTTGGTCGATTGCTTTTTCACAGCGGATATAAAAAATAAAGGTAATGGAGAAAATGATAAACACAAAGACAGTTGCCCATAAAGAGCGATTAAGCAGTGTTAAATGTTTATTCGAAGAGAGCATTTCATTCCGCATGATTTAAAGATAGTGAATACAAGGTATATAGAAATTATAGCGTATTATAAGGACTTTGGAATAAATCTCAAGGTTAATTCTTCCATGCTTTGATAAATTTTTCAAACTCTTTTGGGAGCAACGGTTT
>JAMCPS010000015.1 GCA_023379705.1 Campylobacterota bacterium | reverse complement strand
ATGATTGCCATTGCCCTCATATGAAAGTCATATTTTTGACGATACTATTCATGCCTTGATTCACGAGGCGAGAACTGCACCTACTGCCGCCCATTACGGACGAATCAAAAAAGAGCGCGAAATGGCAATGGCAATCATCACTCAAGATAAAATGAAAGCGTATAAAGCTTCTGTACGGGCTGCACTGCTTATTGCAGAATCAAATGCACAACCCAGTCCAATCTATTTATAGACTATCCGGTTTGCCGGTATAGTATCCTTGTGAATAATCAATTCCATGCTTCTTAACTGCATCATAAACAGCTTTATCACTGACATATTCAGCTACGGTTTGTGCACCAATTTTACGGGCAAAATCAACAATGGAGTCGACAATAATGTTATGGCGGGAGTTACTGGTGATCCCTTGAATGAGAGAACCGTCGATCTTGACGTAATCGACATTCAGTTTTAGAACATTTTCAAAATTTGAATAACCGGTTCCGAAATCATCGATGGAAATTTTAGCCCCAAGCGATTTTACATGATTGATAAAAGAAGCAACTTCTTCATAAGATTCAATCCCCTCGGATTCCAGGATTTCAAAGACAATGCGTGAAGCTGTTCTTGTGTTTGTGATCGTTTTTATGATTTCTTGAACGGTATCAGAATCGCGTATATCACTGTCAGAGAGATTGATACTGAAGCTCTCACTACGTGTAGAAAAAAGGCTACATGCCTGATAGATCACTTCGCGTGTAATTTGGGAATAAACTTTGGTTTTTTTAGCAATCGGTAAGAAGTCCATAGGAGGAACAAACTTTCCGTCTTCATCGATCATCCGAACTAATGTCTCGTATTTCTCGATGATACCGGTTGAGATATTTACGATTGGCTGATAATGGCAGATAATACGTTGATTGGCCAGTGCTTTGCGTATGGAGGAAGCCATGGTGATATTGCTACGGTATATTTCTTCTATATTTTCCTCTTCTTCATACAGTGCAATCGGTATTTTTTTCTCTTTTGCTCTGTGCAAAGCGATATCAGAACGAGTGAGCAGTTTTCCAGTTCCTATTGCCACTCCTGTACTCATACGAATATTAAACATTTCATTACTGACAATAAAGACTTTTTTTTCTAACAGATCCATGAGTGTAATAATTTGATGGTTGAGCTGCTTCCATGTAGTATATTCATGAAATAAAATAGCAAACTCATCTCCACCGGTACGATAGGGAGCAAATCCCATCTCTATAAACCATTGTCCGACTTGGTATAAAATAGAATCTCCCGCATCAATCCCAAAAAAATCGTTAATCTCTTTAAAATCATCAATATTAAATAAAATACATGCTTTTGGTTCATTTTGCTCTATATCAGCTACAATCTTTTGACGGTTAGGCAGGCTTGTTAATTGATCGAAGAATGCCAATTCAACTTGTTTTTTTTGACTTTCTCGAAGCTTGGTTAAATCGCTAAAAACGGCTAAGTAGTTATTGATTTTATGTTGATCATCAAGAATAGCAGTGATACTCAACCATTCAGGAAGAATTTCACCATTACATCGTTTATTCCATACTTCGCCACTCCAGTGACCTTGTTTTAGAATGCTGTTCCACATCTGAGTATAGAATTTTTGATCGTGATGTCCTGAAGCAAAAATTTTAGGGTTATAACCGATAACTTCATTTTTATTTGTATAGCCAAAGGCACTCATCAAAGCATTATTGACTTCGATAATATTGTTATATTTATCAGTGACTAATATTCCATCAGATGTATTATGAATCGCGGTTCCAAGGATTTGTAGTTTTTTCTGATTTTCATCGATATGCGATTCATATTCAGATCGTTTTAAGACCATAGCCACAATAAAGGCACAGTTTTCCAAAAGTCGTTTATGGAAATCTGAAGGCCCCCTGTGTTCAAAAGAAGATAGGGCAAAACTTCCTACTGCTTTGTTTGATAAATCTCGAATCGGCATTGACCAGCACGAACAAAGGTTGAAATCATAAGCTATATGACGGATATCTTTCCACCGTTCGTCGGTTTTTGTATCCTGCACAAATTGGGCTTCGTTGTGAAAAACGGCATTACCGCATGAACCTCCGCCTAATCCAGGTTTTAG
The DNA here is from genome assembly GCA_023379705.1 of Campylobacterota bacterium. Lineage (GTDB taxonomy): Bacteria > Campylobacterota > Campylobacteria > Campylobacterales > Sulfurimonadaceae > Sulfuricurvum. Next base: position 433 of record JAMCPS010000015.1, on the reverse strand, counting down.
CCCTTCAAGTGCTTCGTGCCCCGCATCAGGTATGGATGGGGCTGCGACAACGTTCATTAGACCCGTCACAGGATCAAGAAGCATAATGGAAGCGACGGAATTGGAGAGTATATTTTCGGCTAAGTGGCAAAGACGTTCGAGTACTTCTTGCTGATTACGGCCAACGAGAAGCAATTCGAAAATATTTTGTTGTATGTCAAGAATTTGACTGTATTCTGCAGATGAAAGGGTGACTTCGTCAGTACTGTTTTCAAGAGATATACAGTTTCGAGACTCGTTCATGAAAATTCCCTTTTGGTTGTGTCTCTATCGGAAACTATGGTGATAGAATACACAAATCCTTAAAAATACATGTTCCATCACTTACTCAAGGTATAGCAAAAGTTTTTTCCGTACAAATTGACCCAGCACACATGATAGAAAAAAAAGCCTG
>JAMCPS010000014.1 GCA_023379705.1 Campylobacterota bacterium | reverse complement strand
TAAGTATGAAAGCTCGCCATCTGCATCCACAATTGTTTTAATCGCATCCACAAAAGCTGCTTCATCTGCTACGTCAAATCCAATAACTGCCGCCGTGCCGCCTGCAGCTTCGATCTGCGCTTTAACTGCATCTGCCGCATCTGCACCATTACGGTAATTAATCCATACCTTTAACCCATAACCTGCCAATACACGAGCTACCTCCGCGCCGATTCCTCGGCTTGAACCTGTTACCAATACATTTTTACCTGTGAACTTCATCTAATTCCTTTATGTTTAAATAAGTGCTTGATCCATCTCAGCGGGTTTTTCGATTCCCATGAGCTTTAGAACGGTCGGTGCAACATTATTAAGGGCGCCCGGATGGACCTCTTTGACCTCATCGTCCATGACAAAACACCATACTTTTCCAACCGTATGATTTGTCAGAACATTTCCTGCATCATCGCGCATCTCTTCGCAGTTGCCGTGATCTGACGTAATTACCACGGCATAATCATTACGCTTACTGGCTTCAATAATGCGTCCAAGCTGAGTATCAACCGCTTCGACTCCAGAAATGGCCGCTTCATAGTTTCCGGTATGTCCCACCATATCGCCATTGGCGAAGTTAACGACGACAAAATCATACCCTTCATCCATGGCTTTTATGACCGTATCTCCTACTTCAGGTGCACTCATAGCCGGTTGTAAATCATAAGTTTTAACCTGCGGGCTTGGAATCAAAACACGGGTCTCATTTTCATATGGCTCTTCGATGCCGCCATTAAAGAAAAAAGTGACATGGGCATATTTTTCTGTCTCTGCCGTGTGAAGCTGACGTAAACCGGCATTTGAAATCACTTCTGCCAAAGTGTTCGTCGGTGCATCTTTTGGAAACAGTACCGGAAGCGGAAGATTTTTATCATACTGAGTCATCGTGGCTAAATGGACCGGAATGTAAGTACGTTCAAACCCTTTAAATTCAGGATCGCTTAATGCTGCCGCAAGTTGTCGCATACGATCACTGCGGAAATTAAGTGTTAAGACCGCATCCCCTTCGCTAAATCCATCGTACCCGTTAAATGCCGTAGGGGTAATAAACTCATCGGTTTCCCCTTTCGCGTATGCATTTTCAACATAGTCAGCAACACTTTGTTCACTTTTCGGATAGGCTGACACGATTGCATCGTACCCTTTTTCAATACGATCCCATCGGTTATCACGATCCATCGCATAAAAACGTCCGCCCAATGTAGCTATTTTAATATTTTTGTCCTCATGTGCAAAAACTGATTGTAAAAAGAGCATTGCAGATGTAGGGGCAACATCGCGTCCATCGGTAATCAAATGCAGCCATACTTCCCGACCCGTGGTGGCGGCAATTTCAGCAACTCCTAAAAGATGATCAATATGCGAATGAACTCCGCCATCACTCATCAGAACAATCAAATGAAGTCGATTAGAGGCTTTGAGCAAATTAACAAACGGACCATTATGTGCAAAGCTGCCATCTTCCAATGCCAGGGAAATTTTGACGAGATCTTGATACAAGACTCGACCGCTCCCTATGCTCATGTGACCAACTTCCGAATTTCCCATTTGACCTTCAGGCAATCCGACACTAAGTCCCGATGTATCGATTAATGCGTGAGGTACCTCTTGGAATAGCCAATCATACGTTGGTTTATTGGCTGCACGAAATGCATTGAAATCGTGTTTTGGAGAATACCCGATCCCATCAGTAATGACTAAAACCGTTTTTTTTCTCAAAACTTCTCCTTGATTAATCAAACTTTTTGCCGATTATATTAAAATATCACTTTGCATTGCTTTACATCCCCAACACAAAGAGTCTACTAAATGTTACATTGGTTATACACAACCTTCGGAATCAACTTATTTCAATATATTACCTTGCGTGCAGGGATCGCATTTTTTATTGGTCTTCTCTTGACTATATTCTTGATGCCTCTCTTTATCGCTTGGGCTCAACGATCCGCTCGTGTTCAACCGATCAATGAATATGTAAGTGCCCATCAGGGAAAGGCAAAAACCCCTACAATGGGAGGCATTGTTTTTATTTTTTCAACCATCATTGCTTCATTGCTAACCGTAAACATTAGCAACCCTTATGTTATAGGTGGTCTTTTAACCCTCGTTTTTTACTCCTATATCGGGTTTACCGATGATTGGGGTAAAATTCGCGGCGGCCATAATTTAGCAGGTCTCAGCGCCCGTTGGAAAATGTTTCTCCAAATCTTTTTTGGTCTTGGAATCGGTATTTTTTTAATTTTAGTCGCAAAACTTGAAACCGGCTTCTATGTCCCTTTTGTCAAAGCAAGCCTTTTTGATATGGGTGATTTTAGTATTGCCTTTTGGGTATTGGTCATGATTGCAACTTCCAATGCGGTCAATTTAACCGATGGGCTGGACGGATTAGCAACGGTCCCTTCAATCTTTGCCCTGCTCTCCTTGAGTGTTATTGTCTACATTATCGGTAATGCCTCATTGGCTCACTATCTGCTCATGCCAAAAATACCGGCAGGTGAAGTCGTCATCATTGCGGCTGCGCTGATTGGTTCGCTGTTAGGTTTCTTGTGGTTTAACTGCCATCCTGCTCAAGTTTTTATGGGGGACAGCGGTTCCTTGACACTTGGCGCTTTTATCGCGTATATGGCCATCATCAGTAAAAGCGAGATTCTCCTTATCCTCATCGGCTTGATATTTGTTATCGAAACGGTTTCGGTAATTGTCCAAGTAGGAAGTTTCAAACTGCGACAAAAACGGGTCTTTTTAATGGCACCGATCCACCATCACTTTGAACTAAAACAGTGGGCCGAGAACAAAATTATCGTCCGTTTTTGGATTATTGCTCTGCTCTCCAATATTCTTGCTCTTATCACCCTGAAGATCCGTTAATGCAGGGTATGAATATTGCCTGTTTCGGGTATGGAAAAACAACACGTGCTATTGCCAAAGTTTACGGGCCATGTACTTTTTTTGACGATAAGGTCACTGATGCCTTTATCGATGAAGAGGGAAATTATCTCAAACCGGTCAATGAGTTTGATACGCATCTGTACACACATGAAATCCCATCTCCCGGATTTCCGCCGCAACATCCGCTTATTCAAAAAGCGGCTCACCTTATCAGTGAATACGACTTTTTTGCTCCAAAAATGCCCTTTTCCATCTGGATCAGCGGGACCAATGGAAAAACAACAACAACACAGATGATGGAACACCTGCTTAAAGACAAAGGGGCCATAAGCGGAGGCAATATCGGTACTCCTTTGGCCCAAATGTCCCCTGATGCTCCTATTTGGATTTTGGAAACAAGTTCTTTTAGCATGCACTACACCAATATTGCCAAACCCGACATCTACGCTCTTCTTCCTGTGACTCCTGATCATGTGGACTGGCATGGAGGGATGCAAGCCTACTTTGATGCAAAAATCAAACCTCTCTCTATGATGAGGGAGGGAGAAGCGGTCATCCTCCCAAAGATGTTTGAGCAAGCTCGTACAAATGGCTTTAAGATCATCTATGAGAATGAAAAAGATTTAGCCCGTTATTTTGGATTTGACACCTCAAAAATCAAGTTTAAAGGGGCGTTTTTAATGGATGCACTCATTGCGATGGGAACGGATAAAATCCTCTATGATCGCTGTGATTATGACAAGATAAATGCCTTTATCCTCGACCCTCACCGCCAAGAGGAGTTTCGCGATACAAAAAATCGTCTTTGGATTAATGACTCCAAAGCCACCAATATTGATGCCACTCTCGCAGCATGCCGCACCTATGCTGATGCAACAATCCATCTGATTTTAGGAGGCGATGATAAGGGCGTAGAACTGGAAGAACTTTTTATACCGCTAAAAAAATATGATGTACGTGTTTATGCTATCGGTTCCAACGCTTTACGTCTTCAGACCTTATGCAAACAATATGATATCCCTTGCATCTTGTGTCATACTCTTGATATCGCTGTTGAACAAATTGCTAAAGTCCATAGCCGCATCACCATTGCGATGCTCTCTCCTGCTGCTGCAAGTCTCGATCAGTTCAGCTCATATGCCCAACGAGGAAATTTGTTCAAAGAACTCGTTGCCAAGCTTTAACCTTACATCAACCCATTAAGCATCAAATGGCGATACATTGGCTGAAGTGAATATAAGTCAAACGCCCACCACATCAAACGTGGTTGCGCCGGGTCAAGAGGAAATGACGGTGCTAATCCATCATAATTGAATTCTGCCATTATAATTTCGCCATACGCTGTCTTGAGAGGACAAACAGTATAACCGTCAAATTTTAAAATCGGCTCTTTTTTCTCCATTACCGAAATAAGATTTCCCACAACAATCGGGCCTTGATGGCGCGCACTTCCACCCGTTTTACCCATAGGAATACCGCAAACGTCTCCGATTCCAAAAACATTTTTATAACGCCGGTGCTGAAGCGTTTCACGATCCACCTCCAACCATCCTTTGGCTGTCCCTTTTTGCCATCCAAGCGGTGAGTTTGCAACTGCATCCGCCGCATACATTGGCGGAGTAATGTGAATAAAATCGTATTCAAGGGTTACCTCTTCTTCTTTTTCGACCATATCATATTCTTTATACTCTGCGTCATATTCACCTTTTACTTCGTATTTATGCAAAAAAGTAGCAATTTTATTTTGAGCATCAATAGCAATAAGTTCATGCCCAAATTTATTTGTAATATTTCCATATCCCTTTTGTACTTTATTGAGGGCTGCGTCAATTTCCGGAAGGCTGAAAAGTTTTTCACCTGCACTTGCAAAGATAAAATCAGCACTCAATTTATCCCTCTTAAGAAAATCATCGCTTAGATAAAGAATTTTTTGAGGAGTACCGCCACACTTTAAGGGAGTGGATGGTTGAGTACAGATAACACGAGGTTTGGATGTTTTTGCGGCCTCATGCAGTTCTTTGAACCATTCATGTGTCATTTTTCCACCATCAGCCGTCCCGTGTGCTAGATCACTTAAATAAACACTTGAAATGCCATTTTTTCCTATCATATCAGGAGTCAAACCAGTGATTTTCTCATAATGATACTGAACCCCCGTGGCAACAATGAGGTAGTCGTATTCGACTGTCTTGCCACTCTTGGTTGTGAGCTTGTTATTATCCGGATCAAACGTTGCTGCTTCATCTTTGATCCATGTTACATCCTGGCCAATATAGCCCGTGTTGTCAAAAATAATATCTTCAGGAGCATATTCACCTGCGGCAACAAAAATCTGACCCGGCTGATAAATATGCTTATCATTAGGGGCAATAACCGTTATATCGGATTTAGATAGCGCTTGGCGTAACCGGGCAAGGGCCATCAAAGCACCGGTACCACCTCCCACAATGACAATTTTACCTGTCGCCTCAGAACTGGATGCTGCCACAGATGTCGGTGTCCCTCCCGCCAATACAGAAGCCGCAAGGGGAGAGAGCGTCATCATTTTAAGGGCATCACGGCGTGAAATACCTCGAGGCTCTTTGATCGTTTTCATCATCTCTGTATGATTCATTTTTTATATTCCTTTATATTGGTAAAGTTATTTTTCGTATATTATTTAATTATCACGCTAAATGGTTTAAAATCTCTTAAAAAGCACTATTTCATTTCTACGGTCATCAAAAACATATCTTCACCATCAATGACGCGAACATTCAGACTATCGCATTGCGGACATTTATAATAAATTTCTTCCAGTTCTGTGATGGCTGTACACTCATTGCATTCGATCGTCAATGGCTGTACATTCATGACAAAATCAGCCCCATCACACACCGTTTTTTCTTTGAAGGTATGAAACGCCGTTTCCAATAAATGGGGTTCAACCCCGCTCATCTTACCGATTTTTACAACCACTTTTTGAACCGATTGTGCATTGTTTTCTTTTGCGATTTCTTCGCATTGTATTAAAAGAGCTTGGACGATCGAATACTCGTGCACTAACAAATCCTTGGCAGTAATTCACCTGTTGGCAAATCCATAAATCGTTTCGATCCCCAACCGTTTAGCAGTACAACACGTCCGTCATACTGATGCGTCACCTGAGCTATAATGGCTGCATGACGCGCTTCCTCAAACCTGTGCAGAATATCAATCGTTCTTTGGGCATCTTCGCTTTTGACCGCCAAAATAAATGTCCCCTCATTGGCTAAAGTATACGCTTCAAACCCCAGTATTTCACAAATTCCCCGTACCTCATCGCTTACGGGCAAACTCTCATCATTGACTTCGATACAGACGTTGGATTGCTTCGCCCACTCATTGAGCACTGCCGCAACACCGCCTCGTGTCGCATCGCGCATGGCGGTGATGGCGATCCCCTCATCCAGCAGTTTCTCAACCAACGGCCACAAGGAAGCACAATCGCTTTGCAAGGCAGAGCTAAACCTCATCCCCTCACGCGCCGCAAAAATCGTCGCACCGTGACGCCCTATTTGATCGGAAACAATAATCACATCGGCTTCACTCACGCAGTTAGAGGAAATCCCTTCTTTTTGAACAATCCCTATTCCCGTCGTATTGATAAATATCTTATCGACGCTGCCGCGCGGAACAACCTTGGTATCACCGCAGACGATTTGCGCCCCGTTTATCTCAAGCTCTTTTTTCATCGACAGTACAATCGTCTCCAAATCAGCAACCGAAAATCCCTCTTCAACAATCACCGCACACGTCATATAAGCAGGTTTTGCCCCCATCATCGCCAAATCGTTACACGTCCCGCAGATACTCAGTTTCCCGATATCTCCACCATCAAAAAAGATCGGGCTAACCGTAAAACTGTCGGTCGTAAATGCCAACCGCCCACCCTCAATAATCGCCGCATCCTCGCTTTTTGCCAACGTCTCGTTTTTGAAATGCTTGTAAAAGATGTTAGAGATCAATTCTGCGTTTTCGGCTCCACCGTTGCCTTGGGCGAGGGTTATTGTTTTTGTCATTTATACTGTCCCTGCTTCAATAAATTTACCTTCTTTTTCATAAATCTACGGCCTTACTTCTCTTTTTTCGGATAATCGAATGAGGCCAATTTTGCATTTTCTGCACTTATGTCTGCCCAGCTGTTGCAATCAAACTCTATCTCCACAACTGCGCATGTCGGGATGTTTTCGTTAAAGTGAATGTAATCTTCAGCCAGCTCATTCAAACTCGGATTGTGTCCGAACAAAAACACGATACTTTCTGTATCCGCTATTGTGGTCAATATTTTATGAAGGGTCGTCGCGTTTGCTTCGTAAATATCTTTTTCAAACACAATCTTTTTTTCAAATCCTATCTTTTTTGCAATTATTTCTGCCGTAGTTTTAGCCCTTACTGCTGGACTTGATAAGATTGTATCGGGCAGAACTTTTTTATCGTGAAGCTTATTCCCCATTAAAGGTGCATCCGATTTGCCTCTTTTATTCAGAGGTCTCTCAAAGTCCTCGAGTGCTAAATACTTCCAACTTGATTTAGCATGTCTGATTAAATAAACTTTTTTCATGCTAGACTCCCGATATATTCTCTATTTAAGTTTTTAAATTGCTGGTAAAGTTTTTCATTCTTTTCTTGTATAAAATTTTTAATTTTACTTAACACAACAGCATTTACAGGAGAAATACTTAACCTCTCTAATCCATTATAATAATCATGTATCATCCCTAAAATATCTTTCATTTTAGTCAGAATTTCTATTTTCGTCTCATTTTTTAGAATTCTGTTTTTTTCTTTTGCCAATATTTTTTTTATATAAATTCTGTATTTATGCAACTGTGTTTTATCAAGGCTCAACTCTTCGCCGCTAACAAAATTCAATTCATCATTCTCGCTTATAAACAGGACACTTTTGGGAATAACAAAAGACTTTAAATATGCGTGCAGCTTATCTATCTTCTTTTTTCTGCTCTTATTGGTATATTTTTTTATACTCTTTATCTCCAGCTTATTACGATATTTTTTTGGTAAAGAGGGGAGAAAGAACTCAAAAAACACATCGGTATCTCTTATTTTATTGCTTATTTTAATTACTTTTTTGACTTTTACGTAAAAAGGATCAGCCTCACTAAGCAGTGAATGAAGCTCTCTGCTAACTACTCTTAAACTATGAATCTCTTTATGCCCGCTCTTGCGAGAGTTGACAAAACTTTTAACATATTTTTTAAACTCTTTTAGTTTTTTCAAATAGTGCTGATTATTCATACTATCCCTACTTACAATAGATTTCCATACTTATAATAAGCGGCACACGCCCCCTCACTGCTCACCATACAACTCCCTAATGGAGAGCTTGGAGTGCACGCCGTGCCAAAAACACTGCAATCTTGAGGCTTGGCACGTCCGCGCAAAATATCTCCGCAGATACAGAGCTTGTGGTCGTTGATCTCTTCGTAGGGGAGAATTTTTTTGTAGATCACTTCCGCGTCATAGTCGGAAAATTCATCCCTTAATTTCAAACCACTTTTGGGGATATGACCAATCCCACGCCATTTAAACAAATCGACTTTTTCGAAATAGTGATCATTCAGAGCTTGCGCCCTTAGGTTGCCTTCGTGGTTCACTAAACGTTTATATTGAATCTCCAGATCACAGCGCTCCTCATTGAACTGTTTGAGAATCATGTAAATCGATTCCATCACATCGACGGGCTCAAATCCCGATACGACGACGGGAATATGATATTTTTTAGGGAAAATCTCATAGATTTTTGCACCGCTGATGACACTCACATGTGAAGGTCCAATAAACGCATCGATGCAATGTTTGGGCTGTTCATCGCCATTTTCGATCAACAATTCCATCGCTTCGGGAACCGTCACATGGTTGATGTGAAAAAAGATATTTTTGATCCTGCGTTTGATTACCGTATCGATCAAGACGGCTGTCATTGGTGTCGTTGTCTCAAAGCCGATCGCAAAAAAAATGATCTTTTTATCAGGGTTCTCAACGGCAATTTTCAGTACGTCCATGGGAGAGTAGACATAGCGTACATCTGCACCGCATGAGCGTGCGTCTTGCAGTGAGCCAAGACTTCCCGGAACTTTGATCATGTCTCCCAAAGTCACTAAAATAACATTCTCCACCATCGCTAAGGTGTACGCATGATCAATTCGCTCTTTGGGCATGATGCACACCGGACATCCCGGACCGTGAATAAAGTTGATATTTTTGGGGAGCAGTTGGAGTAACCCGTATTTCATAATCGTGTGGGTATGCCCTCCGCATACTTCCATGATGTTAACGGTACGATCCAGCTTTTGTGCCTCTTGGTCGATCAGTTTTTGAAACCCTTTAATAACCTCAGCATCTCGAAATCCGTCATACAAATCTTTGAGTTGCAGAGAACTCATACGGTTTCTCTAGAGGGGCAATTTTCATCATCCAGGACCAACTGCCGTCGCTCTTGCTCATCGAGTTTCTCTAAAATTTCTTGATACACCCTTAGCGATTCCAATGCATCTTCTTCATCAATTTTACTCATAATGAATCCGATGTGCAGCAGTACGTAATCCCCGATTTTAACCGATCCCTCTTCCATCAAATCCAAACTGGATGTTCGCTGTATCCCCATCGTATCGACCGTCGCACTGTTGTTTTGAATATCAATCTCGACGACTTTTGAGGGTATGGACAAACACATGGATTACGCTCTCATCTTCCGTTTAAATTCAATCCATTCAATCACCCGTTGAATAGAGGCCTCATCATTGATATTGATCTCTAAAATATCGACATTGGGTTTGATTTTTCGTGCTTCGGATTTCTCTCTTTGGATATCGTATTTGAAATAGGGGAGCAGATCGGTTTTGGTAAAAAGGATTAGATCGGCTTGACGAAACATCACTGGATATTTGGCAATTTTATCCTCCCCCTCAGGGATGGAGACCAAAACGATGTTGAGATGCGATCCCACATCGTAGCTCGCAGGACAGACTAGATTCCCTACATTTTCGATAAAACAAACATCCAAAGGGGCTAGAGGGAGATCATGCAGTCCCTTGTGTACCATAAAAGCATCGAGATGGCATGCGCTTCCTGTTTGAATCTGTACGGCATCAATTCCGACGGCTTTGAGACGATCCGCATCGCGTGATGTCTCCAAATCCCCTTCAATTACCCCGAATTTAAATGGGGAAATCCCTGCCATGGCTTCTAAAAGTGCTGTTTTACCGCTACCTGGAGAACTCATCAAATTGATTGCCAACACCCCGTGCTCATTGAAATGTTCTCGGTTATGATGCGCTTCATGATCGTTTTTGTCTAAAATCTTTTTGATGACTGCAATCGTTTTAGCGTCATTAAGCTGCGGATTATGATGCAGTGTTTCATGTGCCGCATGATGGGCAGATGAATGATCGTGGTGATGGTCATCCACAGTAATAGAACATCCGCAATCTTTACACATTCGTTCTCTTCACCATAGAAGACACTTTGAACTTCATAATTTTAGCGCGTATCAATCCTATCACAATCCCCGAAATATGTATCATTCCTGTTGCCAATACGAAGCCTATACCATACTCAACACCACTAGTATTCAATGGCATTTCTATGCCGTGAGCCGTTCCATGAAAAATCGCCAAGACTCCGACAAGAACAGAACTAAAAACAATCGGCATTTTGACGCCAAATCCGATCATTGCACCCAAAACCAACACGGAAGCCAAAATCCCCTCTTCGATGAAGGGTACGTGAACGCCTTGGATGCCCAAAAACGTACCGACAACCATCATGACAACAAAACTAAGCGGAACCGCCCAAAGTGAACGTCCCCCCATTTGAGCCGCCCAAAGCCCAACGGCAACCATCGCCAAAATATGATCTGCTCCGCCGATTGGGTGAGAAAAACCGGCTTCAAATCCTAAAATACTCCCTACACCAGTATGCCCAAACAATGATGCTTGTGCGATCATAAACACGATTAAAAAGAATTTCAACATCTATTCCCCTTTTGACATTCTCAATTGAGGTATATTATAGAGCAACTATATGAAAAATAAATAAGAAAATTAGCCTCATTTTCAACTCAAAAGAGATTTTTCATTATGTATTGCGTAATAAAGTTGTCCTAGCGCAATTCCTCCGTCATTAATTGGCGTTTTTTCTTGAAAATAGACCCTCCGACCTTTTTCTTCCAATCGCGTTACGCAAAGGGTCAAAAAGGTTTTATTTTGGAAAACCCCACCGCTTAGTACAATAGATAAAACACAATAGTTATCAGAAAACTCCTCGATAATCGCCACTAATGTATTGATAAATCCCGTGGCGATACGAATGAACTCTTTTTTTTGTGCCAAGAGTACTATTTTTTGAATCATAGTAGAAAAATCAATAACACCGTTTTCCATGGCGAACTCAAATATTTCATCCGAAGCAGGATCGTACAACTCTTCGAGCCTTCGCCCAGCTTCTCCCTCATAGCCATTATCATGCAGAATATCGCAAAATGATGCCATTGCCTCAAACATTCTCCCCATCGAGGAACACAACGGCGCATTAATCCTTTTTTCCCATGCCTTATGATGTAGCGTCAGCTCATCAGATTTGAAATGATCTAAAAGGGGAAGTTTCAGCGTGCTTACCTCTACTAGCGTATAAACCTCGAACAACAGTGCCAGCGCAACCCGTTTAGGCTCTTTGATCGCCTTCTCTCCTCCCAAAAGACGAAACGGTTTGATATACCCTATACGCTGATAATCATAGGGGTCGGCGATAAAAACTTCCCCTCCCCAGATCGTACCGTCATCCCCGTATCCCGTCCCGTCAAAACAAAAAGCGAGGACTTTTTCAGCAAGTCCAAACTCTGCCATACACGCAAGAGCATGGGCGTAATGGTGCTGTACTTGGATAAGACGTTTGCCCTGATCTTTTGCCCATTGCACGGTTGCGTAAGTAGGATGTTTATCACAAACAATAACATCGGGTTGGAAATCATAAAAGCGTTTAAACATCTCCACACTGCGTTGGAAATACTCCATAGCCTCGATGGTATGCAGATCACCGATGTGGGGGCTGAGAATCATTTTATCTTCATAAGCCAAGCTGATCGTATTTTTCTGCTGTCCCCCAACCGCCAATATTTTCAAAGGGGTAAATCCCGTATGAACGAGCGAAAAAGGAGCATAACCCCGCCCCATTCTCAGTGTCATACAGCGGTTTTGAATCATTTGCACAATCGAATCATCCACCGTATTGACGATATCCCGGTCAAAATCAACGATAAAATCAACCACATCCCCTAAACGTTCTCGAAGTTCTTTGGCATTGCGAATGATCGGCTCATCGCTTCGGTTAGCACTGGTTGCAATCAAAGGGGAAGGAAAATATTTAAATAGCAGATGATGCAAAGGAGCATAAGCAATCATGGCTCCAATCGTATCAATATCAGGAGCGATGTTGTGCGCCAATGAACGGTCCCCTTTTTGCACCAGCACAATCGGCCGCTCCTTGGAGGTTAACAATTGAACTTCCTGCTCATTGGGCAAAAGATACTCACAAAGCTCATCGATATGTGAAAACATCACGGCGAGAGGTTTTTTGGGACGCTTTTTTCGCATCCGAAGCGTGGTTACCGCCGATTCATTGGAAGCATCACACATCAGATGGAATCCTCCGATCCCTTTGATGGCAAGGATCGAACCATTTTTTAACAGTTCTGCGGCTTTGGAAATCACCCTATTCCCCTGTGCTATAGGATTGGCTTCTTTGTCCATCAGAGCCAAAACGGGTCCGCATGCATGACAGCTGATTGGCTGTGCATGATAACGCCGATTCATCGGGTTATTGTATTCCTCTTGACACTCAGTGCACATCGTAAAAATTTTCATGGAGGTGGAAGAGCGATCGTAGGGAAGTGTTTCGATGATGCTGTAACGGGGGCCGCATTGGGTACAGTTGATGAGGTAGTAACCGTAACGCCTGTCATGCGAATTGTTCATCTCGGACACACATTCATCACACATCGCAACATCAGGAGGAATAGACGTTGTTTTTGTTTTATCCGTGCTGTCTAATATTTCAAATCCGACAAAATTCTTGCTCTCTTGCTCTCGAATATCAATATGCTCGATTCGTGCCAGCTTTGGAGGGTTATCACGCAAAATGATACAAAATTGTTCAATCGCATCCGCCGAACCTTCCAAATGGATAAGTAGACCCTCCCCTGTATTGGAAACATTTCCACACAGATGATATGCTTTGGCTGTGGTGTAGACAAAAGGACGAAATCCTACCCCCTGCACTACTCCTTTGACGACAATAATGAGACTTTTCGTATAAGAACCCATCGGCACTGCCAGCTTCCTTTTGACTTAAATGATTGAAACAGAATAACTTAAATCAACTGAATCTATAAGAATGGCCTTTAAGCTTATCTTTAAGCTTACGTGGCTATAATTGCAGTCCACAAAATGTGGCTAATTAGCTCAGTCGGTAGAGCAGTAGACTGAAAATCTGCGTGTCCTTGGTTCGATTCCGAGATTAGCCACCATAACCTCTTCAAAAGTCCTAATCTAGGGTATTTGAAGAGGTTTTTTTCGTTATATACGCCTGAATTTTATCCACTTAACCACAAATCAACCACAAACTTAGACACAAAGTATCTTTATAAAAATTCCTATGGATATTATTATCTAAATATCAGGGTCAAAGATAAAATCTTTAAGTTCTCATTGAAGACACAAGACCATTATTGCTCAATCAAAAGACGAAATAAAATATTATCTTCCCTAAATACCTCAAATACAATCGAACACGATAAAATTACTTTATCAATTACATTGAAAATTCTGGGGATACAAAAAATGTTTGAATATTTAAGTGAAGAAGATTATCAAGAACATTTACGACAAGAAAAAGCTCGTGGAACTTTACAAGAACAACTAAAACGAAAAATCGAAATTGACAAGAAAAAAGAAGCACTTAAAAATCAAGAACTCGAAGAAGAACGAAAACGACTGGAAGACCTACATAATCAGGAACGGCAAAATCTGTTAAACATTCAAACCGATATTAAATTGAAGCTTGACAACAATGAACTCTCTTTGAGCGAAGAACAGATTATCGAAAAAGCACAAAAAGCAAAATCGTCCCCTAAAATTATTCGGGTCGAAGAACACACCGAAGAAGAACAATATTACAATTTAAAGGAATATTGGAATAAATTTCTTGATTGGAAGATTGAACGGAAAAAACAAACTGGTCGTGAATACTCTAACTCGACTATTAAAAGTTTCAATTTGTCTTATAAGTATTTATTGGAATTTTTGAACGGAAATGAAGATTACAATATTTGTCATTTTAAGAAAAGATTTTTTATAGACCTCCAAGAAAATCTAAAAAAACTCCCCTCCGAATTTGGAAAATATCAGGAATTCAAAAATAAAACTGTATCCGAAATCGTAGCGATGAAAATCGATTATACTAAATTTCCTCGTATGGGTAATAATTCAATCAATTCTTTTTTTGGACTCTATGACGAATTTTTTAAGTATATGGTTTCCAATGATTATTTAGAAAAAAATGTATTGGACGGATTTGTTAGATTAGTAAAAACACCACCAGAAAAGAAACACGAACACTTCACAGATGAAGAAATCTGTAAATTGTTTAATAATGACATCGAACAAGACAATAAAACTATGATTGAAAACTTTTTAAAATTTGCTTTTTATACAGGTATGAGGGTGGGTGAAATTACCCAATTAAGAAAGAATGACATTATTGAAAAAGATGGGGTTTATTGTTTTAATGTGATTGAAGATTTAGAAGAAGGAAGAAGGGTCAAAAATAAAGGTTCCGTCCGTATTGTCCCGATACATCCCAATATTTTAGACTTGGTTTTCGAATTGAAAGAAACCAGCAAAAACGATTATTTTTTCTGGTCACATAAAAGCACCTCTGGTGATAGGGTCAATGAATTTATAAAAGAAGTTTTGAAAAGTAAGAAAAAAACTTTACATTCCACTCGAAGCACTTTTATAAATAGAACTCGTAAATATGCAAATGCGGAAATTGTTGAACTAATTTCTGGACATACTGATACAAGTCAAAATACGTCATATGCTGGTGGGACTTCTGAATTAAGAACAACCAATGACAGATATGAAGTTGTAAAAATGTTGAAATACGACTGTCTTGAAAAGTAAAAACCCTGTCAAAAAATTTCCATAATATTTTCATTTTTTTACAATAATTTTTTCATACAGTTAGGGAATGGTTCTGAAAAACCTTTCGGGTTTTTCGTGGTTCTTCCCTCCTTGTTTTTTTAAGAATATATATAATTCTTTCTGTCCGTTGGAAAACGGAATAAGAAAGAAAAAGGGGCTAAAATTTGTCGAATAAATTTATCGAAAATTACTTATCAGACTTACGGAAAGAATTTTTTTTAAAAGAAGCCGAAGTCCTAAATTATGCTCATAGACAAGTTTTCACCCATAAAGAAAACAATACTTTTATCAGTCTAAAAGACATTTTCAAAAATCAGCAAATGATTAGAAAATCAGTCATTCAAAACGAAATCAATTCTATCAATCAAATCCAGCAGGATAAAATAGTCATTTTTCACACTTCAACCATAGACCCCATTTTGAATGTGCCTCGTAAAATTGACGAAGCGAAGCAATTGGAAGAACAGATAAAAAAACAGTACGAAGAATTTAGCAAATACTTTCGTACCATTACCAAACGGAACCACGATAAAAAAATCACCTATAAAAATATTCGGGTCTATGAACTGACCAAAAGATTAAATATCCATTGTCATAAGACCGACCTTTTAAAAAGTGAAAATGATTTTGTCAGTTATCTTGAATCCATTATTTTAAGTCGCAATAAGAACAATATTGGACGGGTTGAACTGGTGGTCAATTCTAATTTTTTTGAAGTGATAAAAAAACTATTCAAAGACAAGCACATTAAAATCAGGGTCAATAACAAATATGAAATTTTGTCTTTGATAAAAAGGTCAATCAAATTTCAAGGGAAGAAGCAAGACATTTTCATTATCAAGGAAACCAAAAAAGGGGAAGGAAACTTTATCTATTTTAGAACCATTCAAGACGATAAAGGGACGGGACAACACCTAACCGACTATATGTTTAAATATATGTTGAAAAGTTTTGACTATGACGAAGACAATAAACCTTTGGAACCCAGATCGAAGGTGTCAAAAGAAACTTTGATTTTTTCAAAATTGAAGCTTCGACAAAAAATCTATTCTACAAACTTCTTTTCGGACAAACTTCCAAAAGACGATTTGGAAAAACTGAACAGAAGATTTTTTACATTTTTCAAGCAATTAGACAATGGCAAAATCAATGTCCTTTCCTATTTCAATAAAACCGATTTTGAAACAATCACCAAAGGACGAAGACATTTAATTTATACCCTTTCCCAAATGTTGGACGATAAAATAATTTTTGTTGTTGAAGAAAACAAAGATATTTTATTGACCGAATACAAAACCATAAAATCGATTGTCCGTTCCATAATCGAAGAATATGACAAATCGAATAAAGACCAATTTTTCCAGTTGGTCAAAAATCAATATGAAGACAGACACTATTTAAACGAAGCAGAATTCAATGAAAGGGTTATAAAGGAACTCAATGACTATCTTGAACATAAAAGGTCTTTAAAGGGGTTTATTAAGTCTTATAATGACGTTTTTGGTATCGAAACACCTGACGAAGAAGAAACAGACGATTTTATTGAAGAAGATACAGCAGAAAAATTGATTTCAGATATTACTATGGAACTTTTCCCACGTTTTGCGGTGGAATACAAGTACAAAAATATTGATAAGGAAGTCTATTACTTTAACACTGAAACGGATGAAGCTCATTTGATACATTCTTTCAGTAGTGATTATGTTTATGAAAAATATTCCAGCGATATGGAACTTTATGAAGATATTTTGACCAATAAAAAACATTGGAACGAAACGGACGAACTGCAAAATTCTATCAATTACTATAATGCGATTACGGAATTATTAGATTTAGACCTTCAACCCCTAACTATTGAAAAAGTCAAAGAAGACCTACGACAGGAACGGGAAGAAAGACGGGAACGACAAAACAGACAGATTGAAAAAGTCTTGGAAGAACTACCCGAAAACTAAACTTCTTCTCCCTAATCTCCTCCTACCAAATTAAAATCTAAAAAAGTTATGAAAAAAATTTGACAAAAAAAATCATTTTTTATAATTATTTTATGAAAGTTGAAACTTTCTAAATCAATACAAGGAATTAAAAATGTCAAATACAAAAATATTTATTCAAGGTGAATTGTCTTCTATCAAGACAACAGAATACAAAGGGGAAAAAGTTTCTAAACTGCAATTTTTGAATGAAAATGAAAACGGGGGACTTGAAATTATTGAAATCAAAATCGACAAAGACCATTTGATAAATGACTTGAAAAAAGGGGATAAGGTTATGGTGCCAGTTTCAATGTCAGCAATTGAAAAGAAAATCTATTACAGAACGAACGGGAAAATTCAAGTTTCCAAATAAGGGAATTTGAACAAAGGATATTTATGAAAACACTTACCATTCGAATAGACGAAAAGTTTTACAATGAACTAAAAAGCAGTTGTCCCCTAAATGTAAAGATTGGATTCCACTATGTGGAACTTTTAAAAAAAGGACTGAAAGAAAAAAAGGTCTTAAATGATTTTTGCGGTCGTTAAGTCCTTTTTATTTCAACTCGTCATAAAGGTTTTAGTGGTCTTTACACTATTCAAAATATTCACCAACAATTATTCAAACGATTTTTTAGTCAATTACATAGACGAACTATTTTTAGTCGTGTTATGGGGTATCGTTTTGCACCAGTTCTTATATTTCGATTATTTCAAAACAAAAATTAAAAATCTTCCAAGGGTATTCGGGTTTAAAAACATAGTTGAAAAAAGTGTCTTCAACTGGAAAGAACTTCGAAGCGAAAACAAAAAAATTACCTATTTTGACTATGTTGAAAGTATCAAAGACGGGGTAATCATTTTAAAAAATAAATCAGGGTTGATTGATTGTGCACCGTATGAAAAGAACCAAGAACAAATCAAACACTATCTAAAAACCAGCATTTTAAAAATTGACAAAATCGGGGACAATGGAATAAAGATAGACACCAAAGACAGATTGGTCTTTTACAATTGGGACGGAAGCAGATTTTTAAAAGACGGGGTTATCTTCTTTGGTATGGATGAACAAGGACAAGAAATATTCCTTGAACTTAACAAAATGACTTCCTATTTTATCAATGGTCAAAGTGGGTCGGGGAAAAGTGTTTTTATTACTCAAATACTAAATGGACTTATTCATAATTTGGGCAAGGTTTCAAAAATATTCTTGCTGGATTTTAAGGGGGGTATCACCTTTCATAAATACGGAAAAATCAGCAAAAAAATTATTGTCGGGTATCAATTAGACCAGCTTCATAAAATCGTTGATTATGTTTATCGGGAAAACAAAAGACGAATGAAATTTTTAAAAGATAAGGGACTTGAAAAATATGAAACTGACCCTATTTTTTTGATATTTGACGAATGGGCGGAAGTGGTTGAAAGTTGTCCCAAAAAGGAATTAGACAAGAATGGTTATTTACTTTTCCAGCAAACTTTACAGAAAATAGAAAGTTTGGGCCAATTGGGAAGAAGCCAAAATGTCAAGCTGGTCATACAGACCCAACGTGGGGGAACGGAAATCATATCTTCCAAACTACGGGGAAATTTACAAAGTCGAATTTTGTTAAGGGTCGATAATTCCGATGCAGTCAAAATGTGTCTAGGGTCATTGGATTATTTGGAAAAGTTGGGAAATATAGACCCCTTATCGTTCCCTTATGGTCGGTTTGTCTTTTTGGATAGTAGCTCCGAAACAGGGTTAAAGGTTCGATATGGTCAAGGGTCTTATATTGAAGGGAATGAATATATTAAAACTATCAAACACACTTGAATATTAATTATTTGTTTCTACTGATTGATTCAAGTGATAGATAAAAAGGTGTGTAAAATAATGATAGATTATCTATATCAATTCCTTTAATAAGTAAAAACTCTTTTAATAATTCATAATCTTTATGATTATTGATTAAAATAGCTATCATATTTTCACCTTCACGAATTATGATAGTATCAAAAAATTTATAGTCTTTTAATCCACTCTTAAATAAATGGTAAATTACTTTTGCCACAATAGTTAATGGGTTTTCTATCAAAACATTAAATATAGCTCCAATATATCTTTGCCAGCTTGATTCTGCTTGTCGTTTGTCATAAAAATCAATAAACGTTTTTTCTACGACAACATTTGAAGACCACTTTATTTCTATAATTTCATCTCCCCATTGACGTCTTATCCCATCGTCATTAATAAGAATCTCATTTTTTTCATTCACAAAAGGTAAAGTTTTATAAAGAACTGGTAATACAAAAATAGAAATCGAAATCATTAGATTTGTTTGTGTAAATTGTGTATCAGGAATTGTAAAAGCAAGAATATACATACCAGTCATTGAAAATATGAATATAAATAATGATAATTTTAGACTATCATCTTTTATCACTATTCCCATTTAATGATTTCCCATGACCTTACTAAATAGAATTGATATCGCTATAAGTAAAATTCCTATTACGAAACTGTGTTTAGAAACTTTCATAGACCAATAAATATGCCAAGTTTTGTCAATCAAATCCTGTTCCTCATTTGTCCGTTCAGATTTTACTTTATCCGAAATAACCTTGTATTTTTCAATCTCATTTTTACACATATAATCATTATTATAGAACAAGGATAAGAATAAAATCCCACTAATCATAAGAAGTATTACACCCAGCAACATTACCATTGTATTTCCATATTTTGATTTAATAAAAACAATATTTGTTTTTTCAATACCTGTATTATATCTGTAAAAAATGCTATTATAGAATTTTTGCGATACAATTGAAATTCGAATATAACCACAACTTAACCACATCTAGGAAATTAAAAATGATTGAAAATCCCTATTTTACTGGATTCTTTAATAACTATGTGTCTAAAGACAATAATAATTTCAATTCCGAGATTAGCTGTCATTGAGAGTGAACCGATGAAAGGAACAAAATTTACAATTACCGTACCTATTTTGCTTCCAATAGAAGCTATTAATCATGTTTCTAAGTAAAAACAAAGCAAAGTAATATTATTGTAATAGCATTATAATTTCTTATAGGAAATAAACATGAAATCTAAGCTTGTCTTGTCTTTGGCATCTTCTCTTTTATTACAGGCAAGCGATGAAACGCTAACTTCAAATTTGTCAACCCTCTCATTTGAAGATCTGATGAACATTGAAGTCACAAGTACTTCACGACGTCCCGAATCTCAGCATTTAGCGCCAGGTGTTGTGACGGTTATCAGTTCTCAAGAAATCGAACAATACGGTGCACGCCATTTACGTGATGTACTAGACCGTATCGTAGGAATGCAAATTCTCAGTTCCCGCCAATATGGTCATACAAAATCCTCCATACGTGGAATGAATGCTGCCCATCAAGAAGGATCAGTGTTGGTTTTGCTCAATGGCCGCCCCGTACGTGAAGCAACAGACGGTGGTATTAATTTTGACATTTACCAAGGTTTTCCTCTCGCAACCATCGATCACATTGAAATCATTCGCGGACCGGGTTCCGTTGTTTACGGAACCAACGCGATGGCAGGGGTAATCAATCTTGTTACTAAAGATGCCAAAACAGCGATCAATGAAACCCGCGTTGACATAAGCGGAGGAAGTTTTAATCGCCGTCAGCTTCAAGTATCCTCGCTGTTAAGCGGAGCCGATTATTCCCTAAATATTGGAGCAAATTTTATACGCTCACATGGAGATGATTTTACTGGCATTACCGATGTGGATAACAACATTGGAACGTATATTTTGGATGAAAAAAGCGATAATTTGGTTATAAACGGTAAATACAAAAACTTTACCTTTAACACAATGGTCATGGATAACAATCCCAACCGTGCCAATTCTACCTTTCAACTCCCCGCACAAGAAGTAGATAAACAAAGACTTTACCTCGACGTAGGATATTTGTATGACATCACCAATGGGTGGGATGCTTCTATCAACTACACACTCAACACCAGCAGTGTCGGCTGGCAGGCATCAGAAGCATTTGGTCGTAATCACTACAAAGACCGCTCAGAATTAGTTGAAGTGATTTTGCGCGGAAACGTATCTGAGAACCTCAATCTTCTCGCCGGCGGGACATACAATGAAAACTCAACTGCTTTTGACTCTTTTCTTAATCCGGTAAAAGTTTCAAACATAAGCGCCTATACTCAACTCGATTATATGCTCTCTCCTAAGCAAAAAATTATCGGTGGTGTACAATGGAACAAACCGCAAAACAAGTCCGGAGAGCTCTCAGCGCGTGCAGGGTTTATCCAAGGTTTCGGTGACAATTGGTGGGTGAAGCTACTCTACAGCGAAGCGTATCGCTCCCCTAACCTCGTAGAGTCCTATATTCGCTCAGGAGTTGCGCTGTGGGGAAATGAAAATCTTGCACCGGAAAAAATAAAAACGTATGATCTTCAGTTCATTTACCAAACAACCAAAGAATACCTTGGGATTACGCTGTATGATACCATGCACGAAGATTTGATTGTCAGAACGGGGTCAAGTCCTGCTACACAAGTTAACCAAGGGTTGATGCATTATCAAGGGATAGAGATCGAAGGGCGTATTGCTGCAACACAAGATTTAGATTTAACGGCCAACTACAGCTACCAAACCAACAAAAACAACAACGGCTTGGAGCAAAGTACGTTCGCCCCTCAGCAGATGGCAAAAGCAGGAGCCAATTATAAAGGATTCAACGGGATAAACATCGGTGTATTCAACAGCTATATCAGTGCAGCGACCGATCTAACCATAACCAATAATGCGCCATTTAGAAATTCAAAACCATCAGCGTACAATTTGCTCTCTGCGAATGTTTCACTCGATACGGCAAAAACATGGGGAATCGGCAAAGCCGACCACTCCATACTCTCTTTGTATTTGGACAACCTCTTTAATGAAACGATTTTTGCTGCGGATTTGAATTTTGGAGGACTAAACAATTCTGTTCCTCACCATTGGGGACGCAGTGCCAATTTAACATATACCTATAAATTTTAAATTTGAATTGGCGTTGTTCTGTGTACATCAATAACAAAAAAATTCTGCTAAACTATGCGTATAAATCCACACACCGACATGAGGCTTCCAGTGCTGTTTAGTGAAAAAATTACCCCCGATGAGCGTTGGCTTCTTGGCATTGTTCTTGCCCTCGCCATAGGAACTTTACTCCTCTTGATTCTTTTTATGCGCAATGGGTACCTGACGCAGTTTGACCAAACCGTACTGCATTGGTTTCACAAGATAAAAAGTCCGACACTGGATCATTTTTTTTCTGCGATTACATGGCTTGGGTCTTTATGGATACTTTTGCCTCTTTATATCATCCTGACCTTGTTGCTTTCACAGCATTTTGAGCACTTTGAAAAAATCTTGGGGATTGGATTTTGGGGTTCAGTTTTAACAACCTATGCACTCAAATATGAACTCGATCGTAAGCGCCCCCACTTTTTCCCCACCATAAATGAACTGCCAATAGATCCGTCATTCCCCAGTGCCCATACTGCCCAAGTCGTCGCCTTTACCCTTTTGCTTTGGCTGATTGTTTATCATGGGTATTCCCTGCTTGGTAATGTGCTCACAGGGACTCTTGTTCTGATCGCATTGGGGGTCGCTGCCTCACGTATGTATCTGCAAGTGCATTATCCAAGCGATGTTCTTGCAGGGGGGCTGATCGCGATTATATGGAGTTGCATCACCGTATGGATTATCAAATCAGGAGCATTGACATGAAAAACAAATTTTTGGAAACAGGCGAGCATGGATACCATCCTCTACGCAAATTTAAAGTTATTCTCGCGGGTTTACGTTTTGCGGTACTTTATGATTTTAGCGTTATGTACAAGATTGTCATATCGGTTGCAATCCTCATACCAGTCTTGATTTTTAATGCGTGGATTGATGCCTCGCTGATTATCCTCGCTACAGGAGTGATGCTCGCTGCGGAACTATTCAATACCGCGATTGAAGCAATTTGCGATTTCATGGAAACCCGCTACAATGAAAAAATTGGCATCATCAAAGACATTGCCGCCGCCGCTACGGGGATTACCATCTTTGTGTGGATTATCGTACTTTGTCTGGAAGTTATTGAACTGTTTAGGCCTTTTTTGCACCTGTAATGTAATTACCTCATTATCTTTGACTAATTGCTATAATTTGACTTATCATTTAGCCAAAGGTCTTTTTTGCGTCTTTTTTATCTCATCTCTGTATTATTTTCTACCTCACTGTTTTCTCTCGTGAGCATCGCACCTGTTGATATCGGCTCCAGACCAGGATTTAGCGGAAATATTTCAGGGTCACTCAGCTCCAAAAGCGGGAATACCCAAAAAGATAACTATTCGCTCGGGCTTCGCACACAGTACGATCAAGGAACCGATTATCTTGTATGGGGAATACTCACCTATAATTACGGCACTGCTAACGACGCAAAAAATGAGGACAAAGCCTATGCCCATCTGCGATACATTCACTCCTTGCGTCGTGATGACTTGTACAGTGAGCTCTTTCTCCAAACTGAACAAGATGCGTTTAGAGATATTAAAACCCGCTCTCTCGCCGGAGCTGGAGTACGCTGGCGTTTTTTAGATTCTGACAACTGGGGTAAAGGATATATTGGGATGGGAGGGTTGGTTGAAAAAATAGAGTATTCACATCCCCAAATAAATCCCAGTGAAAACAACACACGCGTTAATAGCTACATTGCTTTTACAAAAAACTTTATGGTTACTTCAAAACTAAGTTATGTAGGCCATTACCAACCGAAATTTGTTGATGCTTCAGATTTCGTTTCGTTGCAAACTGTTGAACTCAATATTCCTATTTATCAAAACCTGGGACTGAGCATTACCGCTAGATACGCCTATGACAGCCTTCCTCCCATCGGTATTGAGAAGAAAGATACGGCTTATGTAACCAACTTGATGTGGGAGTTTTAACAATCAAAAAAATTCAATATCGAATGTGTCGTGATTGTCCTGTCCGGAGAGCGTGATTTGTAATTGGGTGATTGAGCTTAGGAGTGTGTCATCAAGGTAATGGATGTCCTCCGTACTTTGGGTAACAAAAACGCTTGTGTGCCACATAGACAAATCACTAATGATAGCCTTAAGGTAAATACTGCTTACTCCAAGATGCTCTTTATCTATGTTCTCAAGCGGCGTATGTTCCAATATATCTACGAGTACGCTCAATGCATAAGTTATTTCTTTGAACTCGATAAGCCAATTAAGCACTTTCATGTAGCTTAACAGTAAGGATATCACTTTGTCATACACTTGATGTGTCATCACGGCATCCAAATGCATAAATGCAAGTGCTTCAGCTTCTATTTCATTCAATTCATCCAGCAGTTCGAAATCAATTTCAATTTCCTGTAAATATTGATACGCTGATGTCGTAGTTTCAGCTGTATATTTTAAAGATTCAGTATTGTAATCAATTGAACAGGTAAGGGAAGTAATATCTGTTTGCGAAGCTGTACCTGTGAATTCACGGATTACTCCTCTTAAATTTTGGTCCATCAAATGAGTAATTTCCTGCATGATATTTTGCGTCAAAACTTCATGCTTTAGGGAATATGACAAAAAAGTATTTTTAAGTTCTGCGCACAGGACAAATATATCATGAAGGGCAAAGTTCTTTTTTTGGAAAAAAACAAGCATCACCCCAATAATAGGACAATTTCCAAGCTCATTATCACCGTTAATCACACCAAAAGAATAGTCAATTAACCTTTTACCAAAATAACGGCCAAAAAATTCCGGAGCAATGTTATAGATCTTCAATGTATTGTATGCTGAGGGTTGGGACATCCAATGATATAGTATATCGCGCTTTGCAGTTGCAAAATAATTATTATACGTAACTAATTCAGGAAAGTTCATTCTATTCTTCTTTTTTTGCTACTATGTCTTTATTAATGGAAGTATAACTAACCGATGTAACAATTGTGTAAGAATTACGAACTTTACAAGGTGTATTATGAAAGAGGTACAATCAGTTCTTACCGAAGCCGATATCCAAAACGCGCAACCCCATGATAGCAATCGCAAGCTTTATGATGAAAATGGGCTCTATTTACTCATAAAAACCACCGGGGGTAAACTTTGGCGTCTAAAATATGAGTATGCAGGGGTTGAGCAAAGCGTCACTTTTGGCACTTACCCTGCACTCTCATTAACGCAAGCCCGTGAAATCTGTAATCAGCATCATGTCGATATTTCCTTGGGGATTGATCCATCTCTCAAGCGTAAAGCACTAAAACAACGCAAGGAATAGATGCAAGAAATTATTCTAAAAGCTTTGCGATTTCGGCATGTCCACCGTGTTCAGCATGTTTTTGGGCGGTTCGCCCTTCTGCATCTTTTATCCTTTTATCGGCTCCTTTAGCCAATAAAGTGATAACAAGCTCTTTATTTCCAGCCTCTACTGCAAGCATCAAAGGAGTCTCCCCCTCATCATCAGCTTTGTTGACATTTACACCGTTGTCGAGTAAAAGGGCTACCATATCAGGATGATTTCCGGTTACAGCACTCAACATCACCGATGCACCGCACGGGGTGATCATATTTACGTCTGCCCCGTGAGACAGTAACAACTCTGCACTTTTTCGATCATTTTTATCAATCGCTGTTTTGAGTGGGAAAATTCCGTTTTTAGTTTTTGCGTTTGCCTTCGCCCCTTTATCTAACAGCACCTTAACAACGTCATGATTTCCTTGCGTCACCGCATACATCAAAGCTGTATACTTCGCGCCATCTTGAGCGTTCACATCAGCACCTTTTGCAATCAAGGCGTTTACGATTTCAACATTCCCCCCCTTGGATGCCCACATCAAAGGAGTTGCGCCATTCTCTTTTTTATCAACATTAGCACCGCTTTGAATCATTTGATTTACAGTGGCAACATCCCCTTTTTTGATGCTTTCAATCAGTGCCTCATCAGCACTAACACTGCTAACAAGTGCAAAATAAACACATAAAAGACTCTTCACAACGTTTCTCATTTTATATCCCTTTTCATCTTTCTAAAGAATGATACATTATTTTTAAAAAAACTTTATCCCTAAATTAAACTCGTAATAGGACTATTAAGAATTCTTAGGCTACACTAATTAAAATTTCAAAGGTACCCCATGAATAATGAAACACTCACTATCTTTGTCGGGATTATCGCCGGATGTATGGTCATCATTACCTTAGTCATTGCACTCATCGGATTTCATGCCGTGAAAATGATGCAAAAATCGCAGGAATTTATTGCTGTTGTCCAAAATGAGCTCAGCTTTCTTACAACCAAAGGGGCACTTACGCTTCATGAAGTCAATGAATTGATCAAGCACCTTAAAGACCAAACAACCCCTATTGGTGAAAAATCCCTCTCAGCTTTACATGAAATTCGAGAACTTGTTTCGTACATCCATGAAGAGACTCGAACTCTTGCGCTGAAAGCATCAGGAGGTATTGCAAAAGTAACCATCGGTTCATTGGCAATTGGTGCATTGGCGCAGATATTTAAAAAACAACCTCTCAATTAGGAGTCTTTGATGGAAAAAAATAACGCACTCACTTTTTTACTCGGTGCTGTCTTAGGCGGTGCTGCGGCATACTATGCCTATAAACATCAGGATGAAATTCTCAGTGGGATTCAGGATCTAGAAGGAAGTCTCAATCTTGACAACAATGAGCTCATTGAAAAAACAAAATCACAGTTTAATCAACTGAGCCAAAACGTTCAAAGTGCGATTCAGCGCTACACGGATACTGCTAGCGAGCCAAATGAACCCATGAGTGAAGACGACATTACTTCGCTCAAAGAAGAGCTAGAACGTTTACGGGCAGAAGTTCAAACCCTCAAAGCTTAGCGAGCGACGTGATTTCGTCGCAGCATTCTCAACAAGGTTACCGTAAAAGCAACAATCGCAGGTCCTAACAAAAATCCCCAAAATCCAAATGTTGTTAGTCCCGCAATGATTGCGAAGAAAATTAAAAAATCATTGATCGATTGGCGTCCATGACTAAACAGTTTATTAATCTGCTGTAAAATAATCAGTCTTACAACGTTATCAATAAAAAATGAGAGCATCGCCCAAGAATAGATAAGAATGATTAACGCATTGAGACTGTCCCCATTGATTAATTCATTCAATGCTACCGGAATCCAAATCAAAGCCGTTCCTACAATCGGAATCACCGAAGTAACTGCAATCATTAAGCCAAACAGCCACGGATCGTAGTGGTCAAAAAAACTGATGAAGATTCCGAATGCCAAGCCTTGCGCTACAGCTACCCCAATTAATGTGTAAAAACCCGTAGCCGTCGTTGCGATCATGTCTTGGACAAATTCTTGGCGAATACGTCGTCTTACGGGAACTACAGGAGCAATAGCCAATGTGAGCGGACGACGAAACCAAGCCAAAAAAAAGAAAAAGATAACGATCATAATCATCTCTCCCAGCGCTCCCAAAAACCCCAATATCCCATTTCCCAAACTTACCGCCAAGGTAGAAATGATTTGAGCTTGATACTCGCTGGCTTTGAGAATAAGCGTCGCAATAATTTCCCGTATTCCATCAAAAGAATGCGGAAGATGAGAAATCAGGCGCATTCCTTGTGTTTGATACGTATACGCAATATTCATGATTTCATCCGGATGCATGGCGATGTAATACACAAAAAACAAAATAGGGACAAACAACACTAAAAACAAAGCCAATGTCATTAAGGATGCACCAATAACCTCACGGTACGGATAAAGCCGATTGCTTCTTATTAATCTGCCTTCTACCAAATTATGCAAAGGAGCAAAAGCAGTCATTAGCAAAAAAGCCACAAAAAAGCTTTTTAGAAATGGGGAAAAAAGCCAAAAACAAAGACCAAGTGCCCCAAAAATGATTATTCTTACAAAGTGATTTTGTGCCATTATTGCCCTTTAATAATTCATTGTATTGTGTGTCAGCAAAGCATACCACGGTTTGTTTTTCGCAACGTCCGTAACGTTGTCACGGCAAATGCCAGCATCGCAGGTCCCAAAATAACTCCCCAAAATCCGAAGGTTGCTAAACCGCCTACAATTGCAAAGAAAATAATAAACTCATTAAGCCGTTTTTTTCCTTTGCTAAGCGTTCGGTTCACAAAGTTTAAAATGACTAATTTC
>JAMCPS010000013.1 GCA_023379705.1 Campylobacterota bacterium | reverse complement strand
ACGGGACCTGAAATCTGAGCCATTGCTTTGATCGCAGCTTCTCGCGGTGAGAGCTTTTCACTTTGTAAAATACGTTCCATATTTTCGATAACAACGATCGCATCATCGACAACAATACCGATGGCAAGCACCAGTCCAAAAAGAGTGAGGGTATTGATCGAATACCCCAGCAGATACATTCCAATAAAAGCACCCGTCAGTGAGATCGGGATAGAGAGGATCGGAATTATTGCAGCACGGCTGCTTTGCAAAAAGAGATAAATAACCAAACTCACTAAAATAATAGATGCTAGGAGGGTAAAAATTACCTCTTCAATCGAAATCTTGACGAAATCGGTTGTGTCATACGGGATATCATACGTTATCCCTTTTGGGAATTTATGGGAAAGCTTTTCTATTTTTTCGGCCACTGCGGCAGAGGTATCGAGTGCATTGGCATTGGTGTCGGCATAAATACCGATCATCGCGGCGGGCTTGCCATTTACGCGTCCAAAAAATTCGTAGTTTTGGCTTCCCAACTCTACACGGGCAACGTTTTTGAGCCGCAGCATCGAGCCATCGGATTTAGCACGGACAATAATGTTCTGGAATTCTTCAGGGGTACTAAAACGCCCTTTTGAGGTGAGTTGCATCGTCCACATCTGCTCATCGTTGGTAGGAGCTTGTCCCAAGCGCCCGGGGGAGACTTGGAGGTTCTGATCTCTGATCGCCGCAGCGATTTCAGAAGTGCTTACTCCTAATGATGCCATCCGGTCGGGGTTAAGCCAAACACGCATCGCATAATCACGCTGCCCAAAGATCTGTGCTCGTCCCGCACCCGGAATCTTTTTGACTTCATCGAGAAGATTAGCAGAGATGTAGTTACTGATTTGCGTTGCGTCAAAACTTCCATCGGGAGAGGTGATGGCGACGATGAGTAAAATATCGGAGGTTTTTTTCTCTACTTTTACTCCAAGATCACGCGTGCTTTGAGGGAGTTGTGAGATGACGGAGTTGATTCGGTTTTGAACATCCACGGCGGCCATATCTTGATTGACACCGATGTTAAACGTACACGTAATCGTGGCACTCCCCGGTAATGCCGCGGCTTTGGAACTCATATACATCAGACCATCCGCCCCGGATATTTGCGATTCCAGTGGGGTTAGGATGTTGTTGGCGATGGTTTGTGCATCGGCACCCGGGTATTGCGCGGTGACAACAACGGTAGGTGGGGTAAGATTAGGCAGTTGCGAAATGGGGAGCGCTTTGATGGCTATGAATCCCAGCAACATAATGATCAAGGCGATGACAGCCGATAAAACGGGTCGATTGATGAAATATTTGCTAAACATTATTGTGCACTCGGAATGATTTCCGCTCCCGGTTTGAGTTTAGGAAGACCGTCAGCGGCAATTTTATCTCCCGCAGCAACACCGCTTTGGATGAGAACATTTTCACCGATCCATTCTCCCGCAACGACGGGTTTAGGCGTCACGGTGTTATTGGCTTCGATGGCGTAAACGAATTTCCCTTTTTCTCCCGTAAGGAGTGTTTTTTGAGGGATATAAAGGGCATTTTTCCACTCCATCCCTTTGACTTTTACGTGGACGAATTGCCCAGGGAGGAGTTTATGATCGCTGTTGTCGATCAGTGCGCGATAGGTGATATTGCCTGTTGTCGAGTCGATAAACGGTGCGATAAAGTTAATCTCTCCCTTGCGTGCCAATACGGTTCCGTCGCTGAGGGTGAGTTCCACTTCGTATTTGCCGTTTTTAGGGGTGGTCAACTTACCGCTGGCAATCGCATTTTGACGGGCAATTTTTTGGTTTTCACTGAAGGTAAAGTTAACGTACATCGGATCGTTTTGATAGACGGTTGTGAGCAAACCGTTCGCTCCTGCGGCGACGTAGGTACCGATGTCTATTTTGGATTTGTCAACAAATCCGCTGATCGGGGCGGTGACCGTCGTATAACTGAGATTGAGTTTGGCTTGTTCCAAAGAGGCTTTGGCTCCCATTGCTGCTGCAGCCGTATTGCGCTCATTGGCGATTGCGGTATCAAGTTCTTGACGGCTTGCCGCATTGGCTTCTGCGAGAGGTTTTATACGAGTTAAAACCGCTTTGGCATTGGTATGATTGGCAATGGCAAGCTCATAGGAAGCTTTAGCACTCTCAAGTGCGTTTTTCAAATCGGAGGGATCGATGGTAAAGAGGGTTTGCCCTTTACGTACCTGGGCACCTTCAACGTAAGCACGTTTTTGAAGGTATCCGTTGACACGCGCATAGACTTGTACGGTATAAAAAGCTTGTGTCTGTCCCGTTGCTTCCAAAAGAGCAGGAAAATCACCTGTTTTTACTTGGGCAGTGGTAACAGGGACAGGACCCTCAGGCGGTTTTTCCATTCCGGCAGCTTTAGGACGTTCGCATCCGGTCAGTGCGAGGAGTAAAACAGAAGAGAGAGCAATGGTAGTAAAGTGGTTCATGAGGGTTCCTTGGATGAGTTAGTAGGGGTATTGAGGGTTTGGCACATGGTTTGCAAAACACGCAGGGTAATTTCGAGCTCTTTGGGATCGATGTTTTTGTGAACAAAGGCGCTGGCGTCACTGAGCACGGCCATTGTGGGGGTCTCTAATGCAATGCCTTGTGCTGTGAGGGTAACGAGATTACAGCGCTTGTCGCTTTTATCAGAGGTGCGTTGGATAAGCGAGCGTTTTTCCAAACCTGCAATGAGGCGTGTCACGCTGGTTTTGTCTTTTCCGACAAAATCGGCGATGTTTTGTTGAGTCGAGCTTTTTTCTTTCCAAAGTACGACCATCACTTTGAACTGTTCGATGGTCATATCGATTCCATTGTCTTTCAACCGACGGGAGAGAAATGCCCGTGCACTGAGAGCCGCTTGCGTAGTGATACATCCCAACGTGAGATCCATCGGGCATTCGCATCGATTCATAAATACTCCTAAATAGTTGACTATGCAATTAATATGGAGGATTGTATCTGTTCCTATTTAAAATGATGATTAAGTATTGATTTTACTAGCCGATAATCTTTTTAATCTTCATCGCGCCATTCATGTCGACGGCGATCATGATCGCATCGTGCGTATCCTCTGTTATGACGACCATTATATTCACGTCTGCGATTATCATCTGAGTAGACATAGACGACACGTGGCTGAGTATAGATGACCTGCTGTGGAACTTCACGATAGACAACACGTGTCGGATAGTCGTCTGTGTATACGCGACTGTAGGTGTTGGTCGTATATTCCCGCTGATGGTTACTCCCCATCATAGCACCCAATGCGGCACCCGCAATAGTGGTTGCCACTTTACCGCTACCACCGCCAAACTGATTTCCGATAACACCCCCAATGGCACCTCCCACGAGGCCACCCATAACGTCTTGTGCGAAAACGAGAGTCGATGTGGTAAATGCCAAAGCAATAAGAATCTTTTTCATTTTAATGTCTCCATATTTTACGATTTCAAAAGTATAAAATCAAGTTGTGAACTCATTGTGAAGAGAGAATCTTTCACAAAATGATTAGATTCTTTTGCTGTCTTTTGTTTGACCAAACTTTTATATAATTTGCCTAAATTCAAAAAGAATACAAGTCGAGGAAGATAATTGAACACCATGAACCAAGCTCCTGCTTCCGTAAAAACACTAAGCGATTTTGCACCATTGGCGGACTATTCACTCCTGGACACCCTCACTCCAAATCCTGAGGCAAAGCTAGATGGAGTTGATCATTCTCCGAGACAAGTCTTTTCTGGACATTATGTTCCCGTGAATCCAACCCCCCTCAAAGACCCGCACTACATAGCGCACAGCCAGACTTTCTTTGGAGAGCTCGGCTTTGATGATAGCCTGGCACATGCTGAGGATTTTATCCGAATGTTCTCCGGTGATCTATCGGATGTGCCTCAACCGCTTAGAAAGATTGGTTGGGCAACGGGATATGCACTTTCTATCTACGGAACCGAATATTACCAGCAGTGTCCCTTCCAAACGGGTAACGGCTACGGTGACGGTCGTGCCGTTTCCATCCTTGAGGCCAAGATCAACGGGAAACGTTGGGAAATGCAGCTCAAAGGGGGCGGTAAAACACCTTACTGTCGTGGAGCCGATGGTCGCGCAGTGCTACGTTCCAGTATCCGAGAGTTTTTAGCGCAAGAGCACATGCACGCATTGGGTGTACCGACCTCACGCTCTTTGAGTCTTTACACCTCCAAAACCGAGAAGGTAAAACGCCCTTGGTTTAACCAAGGGTCGTACTCAAGAGACCCCGAAGTCATGATCGAAGAGGATGTTGCTATCACGACACGGGTCGCATCTTCGTTTCTTCGCGTGGGTCAAATCGAACTTTTTGGCCGTCGTGCACGTAAAAATGAGCACCCAAATGCATTGGAAGAGCTTGAACAGATCGTATTGCACCTGATTGATCGTGAATACAGTGAGGTCATTGATCAGAAGTTACCGCTTGAAGAAAAAGTGCTCTTGTTGGCAACCCAGTTTCGCAGTCGCCTAACTTCCCTTGTGACAAATTGGATTCGCGTAGGCTACTGTCAGGGAAACTTCAACAGCGATAACTGTGCAGCAGGAGGCTTCACTCTTGATTACGGTCCGTTTGGGTTTATCGATATGTTTGACCCAAAATATCAGCCGTGGACAGGTGGCGGAGTTCATTTCTCATTTCTCAATCAGCCACAAGCGGCGCAGCGTAATTTTCATATGTTTTGCTCGGCGTTGAAACCGCTAATAGAATCAAACTCGAATGTTCTTGATCGGTTAGATGAGATTGAAAATGGCTTTTTGGAATTGATGCAAGCAAAAATGGAA
This sequence comes from Campylobacterota bacterium, assembly GCA_023379705.1. Classification (GTDB taxonomy): domain Bacteria; phylum Campylobacterota; class Campylobacteria; order Campylobacterales; family Sulfurimonadaceae; genus Sulfuricurvum. The sequence continues at coordinate 1,535 of JAMCPS010000013.1, read as the reverse complement.
AAAATGTGGGCTGACAAACTGGGCCTAAGTGTCTTTGATCCAGTGCTGTTCAAAGAGCTTGTAGTGCTTATGATGCAAACGCATGTTGATTACACTATTTTCTTTCGTGAACTCTCATACCTACCGCAGGAGATCAGTCCCCTACTAAAAAGTTTTTATGATGAGACGTTTCTTGATAATAAACTCCTAGAGAATTGGTCGCAGTGGCTGGAAAAATGGAGATCACTCATCGATGTTACTACCCCTGAGTCTCGTGAGAAACTCTCAGAGCAAATGAAACGGATTAATCCAAAGTACACTTTGCGAGAGTGGTTTCTAGTACCCGCCTATCAACAAGCTACTACAGGAGACTATACGCTCATTAAAGAGCTGCAAGAGGTGATGACTCACCCTTACGATGAGCAGTCCAGCGAGATAGAGGAAAAATACTATCGGGAAAAACCTGCCCATTTCTTTGACATCGCCGGCATATCCCATATCAGCTGTTCGTCGTAAAACCCTAGCCTAAAAAATCGATCACTTTTTTGATGGGTCGTCCGATGACGGCTTGGTTTCCACGGATCAAGATCGGACGTTCAATGAGTTTCGGATTCTGGACTAGGGCATCGATGAGGAGATTCTCATCTTCTATTTTTGCTAATCCCAATTCTTTGTAAATATCTTCTTTGGTGCGCATAAGAGCTCGAGCACTGATACCAAGCTTGTCCAAGAGGGTTTCGATTTCTGTTCGAGAAGGGGTAGTTTCGAGATATTTGACAACTTCTATTTCTTGATTTTTATCGTTGAGCAGTGCGAGCGCTTCACGTGATTTTGCGCATTTTGGATTGTGCCAGATGGTGGTCATATAGGTCTCCATTTTTATGAGTATTATAACATGCTATAATCTCGATAAAAGTACATAAGGAAAATATTATGCAAGTAGCCAAAAATTGTATTGTAACCATCGACTATCATATTAACGATACACAGGGGAAGCTTCTGTATGAGCAGCCAGAATCGATTAGCTATTTACATGGTGATTACGGGCAGCTTTTTAGCGGTGTTGAAAAAGCTTTGGAAGGCAAAAAAATAGGGGACACCTTCAAGGTAGCTCTATCGTGCGATCAAGCATTTGGTGAATATGACTCAGAATTGCTTGTTACGGAAAATATCAGCGAGCTTCCATCGGATTTACACGTTGGTATGGAAATTGACGGATACATGGAAGACGATGATGAAGATGTCATTATCTACACGGTCAAAGAGATAAATGGTAAAAAAGCGGTCATGGATGGTAATCATCCCTTAGCAGGAATGGATCTCGTGTTTGAAGGGACCGTTTTGGACATTCATGAAGCGGACGAGAAAACAATCAAAGAAGTTTTAGAAAACGACACGTACGAGGTCTAATTAGAAAATGACTACCACATCGTCCGCTTCACAGCAAGTTATTGCACTTTATACCGATTTAGCCCTCCATCCGCATAAAGACTTTGGCTGGGAGAAGGGGATTGAAAACGCGCGTAGTCACGGCTATAAAGAAGAGTGGATTAAAC
>JAMCPS010000012.1 GCA_023379705.1 Campylobacterota bacterium | reverse complement strand
CCAAACGGTTAAAAAATTACTCGAAGATATGGTTGCCCCTTCACTCAAAGAACCGGGATGCCTTTTTTACTACATCTTCCAATCGCAAAGTAACCCTAAAAAATTCTTTGCCGTCGAGTCATGGGCAAACAATGAGGCACTTGAGGGGCATAAGCATACTGAACACTATGCCTACTATAAATCCCACTATGAGCCGTTTGTTGAGGACAAATATACTGAAGATTTGGAAATTCTGGATGAAAAGGCGTATGGGGGTTAAACCCTTTCCTCCGTTAAAGAATTTACATTTTCTTTCCTGATAGTTTTATATAGACTGCTAGACCTGCTACGATTGATATCCCAAGACCCATAGCTGTTTCATTCACATGGGGGCTACCAACCAAACTCATAAACAATACAAATATGGTTATACCAAGAAAATGATACCAACAACCGCTGGAAACTTATTTCTCATTTTTTACGCCATCTTTTTTTATCTTCAAATGCACTTTTACTTCCAACATATCCACACTTTTCGCAAACAATATCGCCTGTAGAAGGTGAAAATTACTCACCTTCATCATTTTCAATATCAAGTTGTTTTCGATGACCACTGCCACCACATTTTGGACATTTGTACATTTTAATACATAATAGATTGTAGGACCGCTTGTGAATGTTATAGATAAGATAAATTTTTTACTGAAAGAGAAAGGGATAGCAAAAAAGGAATTTGCAGACAAGCTTCCTGAACTAGAACCAATCCTAAAGGCAGCAGGTGAGACTCCTAGTGAACAAACAATCTATCGCTATCTTAATGAAAGCAGAAAACTAAAAGTAGAACTTATTCCCTATATCGCTGAAGTGTTAAGGGATGAAAGAGCTATAAGTCGATTAATGTTTTGAGTGTCGAATCTTGCCACCACTCATCGCATAAATAAAAATCACCAGTGTTGCACCCAATAGGGCTAATGCAAATATTTCCATTTTTTACTCCTCTTGTTCGAGATCATCTAATAAATCATCAATACCCATATCGACACGACGATATGAAAATGCAGTAAAACTAAAAGCGATGAATCCTAAAATACCAACAATCAATACATACAGAGGTTTCTCACCTACAATCACTGAATAGACAACCAAAGCAATTGCGGAAGCTAACGCCAACATTACCGAAAACCAATTTTGACGCTTTTCTCGTAATTGATCGATCTCTTTTAAGATTCTATCTTTTTTACTCATACGAAAATTATACCTTATTTTTGGTTATTCATATCCCTGGAGCCTTCCACATAGGCTCTAATATTCCCTCACGTACCAATTGCATCTGCTTGCTATAAACTTTAATCCATTTTTCTTTAATCTCTTGATAGCTTTGAAAATTATCTAAATCTGGCTGATAGGAACGCTCTATTTTGACGATGTTCTTCCCCGCTTCTTCAAAACTGCCATAGACGCCCGCACCTATTCCTGCTGCCATTGCCACGCCCAAAGCTGTTGCTTCTTTGACCACAGGGACTTTGACTTCCAATCCTGTAACATCTGCCAGGATTTGTGACCAAAGTGGCCCTTGGGATGCGCCGCTTGCGAAAATCAAAGACTTTGGCGACACACCGCTAAAGGCCTTGATGTTCTCCAGATTGATGGCGCTTACGATACACGCATTTTCTTCCAATGCCCGAAACATCGAACCTATGTTGTATTTTTCTGGATCGATCCCAAGCCCCACAAACGAAGGAGAGGCATGTACCCACTCCCCGTATTTCATACTGTCGCTAAAAATGGGAAGTATCCCATGCGATCCCAGCGGAATATTAGAAGCCATCGCTTCAAGCTCGCTGTAGCTTCTTCCAGCGCCAAGAGTATCTCGAAACCATCGCATCACCAGACCCGTAAAAAACGTTATCCCCTCAGCCTGAGACATTCCACGCACCACATGGGGATTAACACGCAGAAGCATTTCATACGAAAGTTTTGCATTTGCAGGGACATTCACCACTTGCTGCCAAAAGCTCCCGCCTAATACTACCGCATCCCCCAAAGAAGAAGCCCCAAGTCCCGCCGTACCGATTTGTACATCGCCCCCACCCATTACCACAAGGGTATGGGTACCTAAACCCGTTTCTTCTGAGGTTCGTTTTGATACTTTACCCAGCACATCGCCACTCTCCAAAATAGGAACAAACAGATCTTTGAGACCACATTTACTGAACTGCTCTTTCTCCCAATTTCTCGTCGAGAGGCTAAATGCCCCTGCCGTTCCGGCATTAGAGGGTTCACACGCCAATTCGCCGCTGAGTTTAAACAGTATCCAGTCGCTGATCATTGTGAAGAAAGCGGCTTTCTCATACAAAGAAGAACGATTATTTTTGAGCCATAAAAGTCTTGGTGCAGCAGAGAGAGCAAACGTTTGGCCGCTTGATCGATAAAACTCACGTTCCATATCCGGATTTTCATGTTTTAATTGAGTGACTTCACTACCTGCACGCGAATCAACGTTTGCGACACCCCAAAGCTCATTTTTATCCTTATCATAGACGACTATACCCTCGCGCATGCTCGAAGCTGATACAGAAAGAATCTCTTTTGGGTCTATCTTTGCTTTTGCAACAGACTCTTTAATGCACTTACGGGCCAGCTCCCAACCACTGCGATAATCAAATCCCATTGATCCCGCGACCCCATCTTCAGCCACATGATTCCACTCGTATTGCGCAATCGAAATTTGATTTCCAAACGTATCAAAAATGATCGCACGGATACTGCCTGTTCCTGCGTCAATTACCAGAAAGTAGGAACTCACTTGAGTGTTTTCATATTAACAAAGATATTTAACGGCATTTGCTTGGGCACGTTATCTTCTATCTTTTCGATGTGGATATTACTAATGGATTCTTTTAGCTCTTCTGCAAGTTCTAGAAGCTCTTCTTGGCTTTCCCGTTTTGCTATCCCGCGAGCCGAACAGCCACTAATACCTGTATTGTTATAAGTCATTCTATACATGTTTAATCCAGTTTATTGTTTCCTAAAACAAAGCAAATAAGATTCCACAAAAGATTGGCTAATTAGGGTTATGGGAGCTTTATAATATGCCGTACTGCCTCAAGTGCATTTTCTTTTATCATGAATTTAAAAGTAGATAATTGCTCAAAATTATCATACCCGGTTAACACTGCTACAGCATCGATTCCTGCACGTTGCGATGCTTCCAAGTCCAAACGGGTATCACCGATCATCCAGACCTCTTCGAGAGCATAGTCCATCCCCTCCAGCGCCTTGTTTATCGGGTCAGGGTGCGGTTTATGATTATCCACATCCTCATGACCAATCAAAACCTCGAAATAGTGCATCAAGCCAAAATGCTCCATCAACTCTCTCGAATAACGGGCTGTTTTTGTTGTAACAATTCCTAATCGTGCATGCTTTGATGCTTCGTCAATCGCTTCTGCGGCAAAGGGAAGTAGAAACGTTTTGGCTCTTGAGATGGTGCGATAGTGTTCTTTGTATACCAGCACATGCTCCTCTATTTTTGTACTCTCACATCCCAATCGCGTAAACATGACATCCAATGGATGCCCAATAAGGGCTTTGATCGCTTCGTCTTCTAAATCCACTGCATGATTTAATTCTTTGAGCGAATGGTGAAAGCTCTCCAAAATCGCTTCAGTGGAATCAATCAGCGTCCCATCCAAATCAAACAAAACTATCTTTTTCACTTTTTCTCCCAACTGATGTAATCTTCCCAGATACCATTGATCCCTGGTTTTATTCCCTTTATTTTTCGATTATAGACATGAATATCATTGGGTATTACCAAAAATAAATAAGGATTATCCGAAACGATTTTTGCAAAAATACGACGCTGTAGAGCCGCTATCTTTTTAGGTTCCGTAGAGTCTTCCATCTCTTCTATAAGTTTATCGGTAATCTTGGAATGATAGCCGATCATATTAAATCCGCCTGGAACATCGCCTTTGCTGTGCCAAATCATGTAAGGGTCAGGAGTCAATGACAACCCCCAGCCTAACAAAACCGTCTCGAATTTTTTGGGCATCACAACCGTATTCAAAAAGGCTTGCCATTCCATGACTTTGAGTGTTACTTTGACTCCTACGCTTAACAGTTGCCTCTGCATAATTTCTGCGGCATACGGACGTATCGCATTGGAATTGGACGTTGCTATTTCAAAGCTCAAAGGGTGTTTGGCATCGTATCCTGCTTCTTTTAACAAAATACGTGCACGTACAAGGTTTTGCTTGGGGGCTTTTACCTCATCATTAAATCCTTTACTTCCTGGCAAAAAAGGACCGGTGCAAATCTTGCCGTGATTTAAAAACAAAATATCAATCAATGCTTGGCGATCTATCGCCAAAGAAAGTGCTTCACGCACTCTAGGATCTTGAAACTTTTTAAGACGTAAGTTAAATCCAAGATAGGTATAACTACGGGAAGGCAGCTCTACAGTTGCAAACTTTTTATGAAAATCGTCCTTGAGTTGTCGCTCGTACTGCATCGAATCCAAACCGTCAATATCAATTTCTCCTTTTTTAAGCATCAAAAAACGGGTCATTGGATCAGCTATCACATGAAAAATAATTTTATCAATTTTTGGACGATGTTCAAAATAGGCAGGATTGGCTTCCAGCACAATTTGTTTGGAAAACTCCAATTTTTTAAGCACATAGGGGCCTGTGCCGATTGGACGTGTATTGAACGCTGCACTCATGATGTCTTTTTCATTTTTAAGAATATGTCGGGGGATAATCCCCATCATCCATATTTCGAGTGCTTTAAAATAGGGTTTTGTATAGATCACACGTACGGTATGGTCATCAAGAGCTTGGACTTCTTTGACAACCCGGAAATCGGTTGCATAGGGGGTTACTGTCGTAGGTGACCGGATTAAATCATACGTAAATACGACATCATTAGCGGTAAACGGTTTTCCATCATGCCATTTAACTCCGTGACGCAACTTGAATTCAATGACGGTTGGACTGATGAAACGGTAGGAGTGAGCCAAATCTCCAATAATATTTTGTCCGCTTGCATCGTATTTAACCAAAGCATTAAAGAGATGTCCGGCAATAGAAGAACTGGCAGAATCAGTGGCAATCAGTGGATTAAGACGCGCAGGATTAGAAGAAGTGCTCAGATGAAGTGTCGAAGCAATCAGCCAGACACTTTGAAGTAAAAGAAAAAATATTTTCAATCTCATCCCATTTTTTAGGAGAGATTATACCATTTTATTTGGATTCAAGCTTGATAGAAGTTGATGGCTGAACCGGACGAAAATTGTGATCATAATAGGCTCTCATGTCTAAAATCTGAACTTTTGAGGCTGTCATCGGTGCCTTTAGAATATACCATTGAACCCCCTCCGTGCACGGAGGTGTTGTTAATGAACCTACATAATGGTAATAATGCTTTTTATCATGCGGCAATAAATCCTGAGGATCGATACGAATCGTACGTCCGATACCGCCTAAAACATTGTCCAATACAGGATTATTTTTCCCCTCATTAAACATAATCCCCACAACGGCTAGATGCCCATCAGCACTTTTATGCACCAAATGACCTTCTAGCGCGTATTGTTTACCATCAATCGTATGTTCACTGTGTCCATGAAAATGAAATTGCATAAGCGTATATTCACGACCGTCAATAACCAATTTGCCTCCATTCTTCACATTGACCTGTATTGCGTGCCCATTATCAACAACATCGGCAGTCGTATGAATATCCTCATTTATTTTCAAGCTCAATGATCCCTTAAGAGGGATACTTTTTTTGCTAACGATATTGATCGGTGATTGCAAATGCCCTTTTTGACACTCTTGCGCATATCCGCCCCAACATGATGGACCATGAGTCTCGTAATCCCAATGCGATGGATGAACAGCTTCTGGAGTTTCAATATGTGCTTCTTGAGCATATCCTGCTGTTGTCAATAATAGTGCTACTGCCCTCAAAGTTAAGAGTGTTTTTGTCATGTAGTATCCTTAATAATCGCAGGAATTTTAATCAAATATAGATTAAACCTTATTATTGCATGTACATTAGTAAATCATCTCGTATAATGTCATATCTCACCGCCAAAGAAGTGCAATGCAAACTTTCAAAGAGCTCTTCAAAATCTACCTCCTTTTTATTACCCTATTTTTTCTTGGAAGACTTGGTCTTTATTTTCTTTATTTTGATCGTTTAAGCGACATCAGCTTCGCCCAATCACTCCTCTCATTTCTCTACGGCCTCAAACTCGATACGATGACAACGTCGTTTATTCTCATTGTACCGGCAGTTTTTTTGGCCATTACCCCGCAAAAGTTTGCAACAATCATCAGTAAACTTATTAGCGGTTACGTTTTGATATTCTTACTGATTGCCCTTTATGTCGAAAATGCCACTTTCCCATTTGTCGCTCAATACGATGTGCGTCCGAACTATCTTTTTGTTGAATATCTCAAGTATCCCAAAGAGGTCACCTCTATGATCCTCAAAGAGTACCCTCTACAATTACTCATGGCACTTGTAATGCTCATCGTTACGGCATGGGGATACTTACGTTTTTCACCTCTCCATCTTGAATCGGCAATTCGCACCCCACTTTGGCGCCGTATCCTTTTGATACTGCCAATCGGAGCCCTTCTCTTTATGGGAATCCGATCCTCTTACGGCCACCGACCTGCCAATATTTCTGATGCCCTTTACAGTTGTAACCGTATGGCCAACGAAATCGCCAAAAATTCTCTTTACAGTGTCGGCTACGCGTACTACAGCTACAACAAGGAATCCAATAAGCTAATCCAAAGTTACGGAAAAATAAATTTAGCCCTAGCATACCAGCGTGTTTCGAAGCGTCTAAATATACCGTTAGGAAGTGAGTTACCGTTTAATCGTCTCGAACCCACCCATTTTCATTCCTCACAGCCAAAAAATTTGGTTATTTTTATCCAAGAATCTCTGGGAAGTCAATTTGTCGGCTTCAGCGGCGGCGATGTAAACATCACCCCTAATCTTGCGCAACTCTCTCACGAAGGGTTGGTATTTACCAATCTTTTTAGCAATGGAACACGCTCTATACGGGGACTTGCCGCAATGACATCAGGATGGCTGCCCTTGGCAGGTGAAGAAGTCGTAAAGCGTAACAAATCTCAAAATGATTTTTTCACGGTTGCATCACTGCTCAAACCTCTTGGATATAAATCAAGCTTTATCTATGGAGGCGAAGGACGATTTGACAACATGCGCAGTTGGTATATGGGCAACGGCTTTGATGCAGTGATTGAACAAAGCGATTATAAGAATCCTGCTTTCGTGAGTACATGGGGGGTAAGTGATGAAGATTTAATCATCAAAGCCCACGAAAAATTCAAAGCGCATACGGCCAAAGGAGAGAAGTTTGTCAGCGTGATGTTTTCATCCTCTAACCACTCCCCCTTTGAGCTTCCGAATGGAAAAATAACATTTATAGATGGAAAACCGCGCCAAAGTGTTGAAAACGCCGTTAAATATGCTGATTTTGCCATCGGACGTTTTTTTGAGCTGGCAAAAAAAGAGCCCTACTACAAAAATACCGTCTTTGTTGTCGTTGCCGATCATAATGTCCGTGTCTATGGAGATGATCTCGTCCCTGTTAATATGTTTCATATTCCCGCTCTTATCATCGCTGATGGCATTAAGCCTCAAAAGTTTCAACGTCTTTCCACTCAGCCTGACGTTCTTGCTACGGCACTGGATCTCATAGGCGCTGATCTGACCTATCCCGTCTTAGGACACTCCATTTACAGTGACAAAAAACAAGAGATGGCACTCATGATGTTCAACGATACGTTTGCTTTGCGTGTAGGCACTAAAGTAGCTATTGTTCAGCCCAACGAAGAAGCATTGACCTTTACCTACGAGAACCAACATCTTAAAAGTGTCCCGCATGATGTTGAGCTGGAAAAAGACGCATTGGCTTTTGTCAAAGTGATGGACGATATGTACAACAAAAAATTGTTTCAGGTATCCAAAGGTAAAGTTTGTAAAAGCGACAAATGATTAGAATGAAGAAATAATAGAGGAAAGAAACTCCCCATAAGCGGGGAGGAAGAAAGAAAGCGATTAACGCTTAGAGAATTGACGTGAACGACGTGCTTTACGACGGCCCGGCTTCTTACGCTCAACGATACGTGAATCGCGAGTAAGCATACCGTACGGTTTAAGTACTGGACGGAAAGCTGGATCAAATGCACAAAGTGCTCTTGAAATACCGTGACGAAGTGCATCAGATTGACCTGAGAACCCACCACCGGTAGTTTTAGCTACGATATCTACAGATGTGTCTTGCTTAGTCAATGAAAGCGGTTGAGTAACACGCAATTTCTTTGCTTCAAGACCACCAAGCCATGCATCAAGTGAAAGACCGTTAACGGTGATTTTACCAGATCCAGGAGTCATCCATACTTTAGCGATAGATGTTTTTCTTCTGCCGGTTGCATATGTTTTTGCCATAATTAATCCTTACTTTGCAAGCTGTGCAGAGTGTGGATGCTCAGCATCTGCATAGACTTTTAGTTTTTTCAACATCGCGCGACCCAATTTTGTTTTTGGAAGCATACCGCGAGCTGCGAGTTTGAAGAGTTTTTCTGGGTTTGTAGCCAAAAGCTCTGTCAATTTTACACTTTTAACGCTACCGAAGTAACCACTGTGTGTGTGGTATTCTTTGTTAGCCAATTTACCGCCACCGTTGATAACGATTTTAGATGCATTGATAATAACGACGAAATCTCCGCAGTCAACATTTGGGGTAAAATAAGGTTTATCTTTTCCGCGAAGACGAGTAGCAACATCTGTCATTAAACGACCGAATGTTTTCCCTTCTGCATCAATCAAAACCCATTTACGATCGATTTGCTCAGGTGTGGCAATTTTAGTAAATTTCATCACGAGCCTCCTTGTTAGTCTCTATAAATAGTGGCGAAATTTTACCCATTTAAACTTATAACTTACTTAAATTAAGTTTTCTATAAGCACTCTATAAATTTTACACTCTCACTATTGAGGTAACAAAGATACCCTTTTACAGCTCCTCCCGCGAGGACTCGTACCGCATCCATGTACATTTTGACTTGGACTTTATGGGAAAAACTCTCTTCTTGTCCTGTTTTGTAATCGATAACCGTCCACTCCCCTGCATCACTTTCAATGAGTAAATCGATAATACGCATCTCTCCCTGATAGAAAAAGCGTTTCTCTTTATAGTGTTTTCCTCGCGTCAATACGCAAAACATTTCATCACGCAGCAATATCTCTAATGCATTGCGCATCGTATCAATCTTTTCGATCCCGATACGTGCACCGTATCGCTTACGTGCCGATTCAATCGCGGCATGTATCGAGTCATGTTTGAAATCACCCATCATTTCCAATGCGTAGTGCAACGCCAACCCGTATTGAACCGCATCGTAGTCAAAGGTCTCATTGGACTCTAACCGCACCACATCATCTTGTCTTCCGTAGGATACTGCTTCATACCTAAGCGGTTCAAGAGGCTGTGGTGCTTGAGAACAGGAGGGCTCAAATACTTTTTCTCCCCATCTCCCCTCAACAAGATCCAAAGGAGCGAACCAAGACGATTTAGGCTTGCTAATAACGCTAAGCGATTGAACTGCACGGGTTAAGGCGACATACAAACCGTTAAGCTGATCTTCCCCCTCCAATGCTTTTTCCTTCTCCAGCGCCACTTTATACCCTGTGTCCAACTCTTCGCGCCCTTTGATGCGGTAAAACAAGCGTGAAAGTGTCAGACCCTCATACTCATAAACGATACTCTCTCCACGGCTTCTAGGTATCCCTAAACGATCCAAAACGAGTACGTGCTCAAACTCCAACCCTTTGGATTTATGCACCGTCATAATCCGTATTCCGTGAAGATCGCTTTGGGGAGCATTCGCATCAAGGCGGTCTATTTCAAAAGCCACTTCCTCTATGTCACGGTAATTATTAAGCTGTTCAATAAACATCATGGCACTTTTATCACCGATTCTTTGATCACGTATAAAACGGATGGCTTGTTCTTGTAAATTGACAATGGCAACAGGCAGTAACGTTTGGGCTTCAACACCCAAAAGCGCCGCACAGTTATGCCGGTAGATATCGGCTCTAAAATAACAATAGCGTAAATACTCGATCACCGCTTTGACACTTCGCTGATGGATCAGTTTGGACGTCGCTTCACTCACCACATCCAAATCGTGTTCTTCGAGGTATTCCTGAAGTTTCCGGGCATCGGAGTTCGTCACGCACAAAACGGCTATCTCATCTTGAGCAATCCCCATTTCCAACAACCCAACAATCCCCTCATAAACCGTTTTAAGCGGTTCTTCACTGATAAGGACTTCGACGTATCCCCCTTGTTTGGATGAGGGTGAACCTTGCGGAATGTAGCGTTTCATTTTGGCGCCGAAGACTCGGTTTACAAATTCTACCACGCACGATTTTGAGCGGTAGTTCACCTCAAGAGGACGTACTTTCACCTCAAAATGGTTGGCAACATCATAAAACAAAGCACTCACTCCACCGCGAAAGCGGTAGATGGATTGTTTCACATCTCCAACGAAGAAAAAACTTCCCCCCTCATTGATCCCTTTTCCCGCACTGATCTCTTCGATCAAAGGGCGCAGAATATCAAACTGAATGACGCTCGTATCTTGGAATTCATCGAGCAAGAGATGTTTCATCCTCGAATCCAGCCGAAAATAGAGAAATTCGCTCTCTACTTTCCCCCGTAACAACGAGTGAACCATCAAGGTAATATCATCAAAGGTCAGCTCTTGGCTTTGCCGCATGATGGTGTTACGGCTTTTGATGTAAATGTTTAAAAGGCGAAACACTCCTGCGAAAAAATCCGATTCGCGGGATTGCATTTGCATTCGTACCGTCTCTTGAAGACTGCGCAGCAACTCATCCATCTTTGGATCATAGATTTTCTTGAAATCCCAATACTCTAAACTTGGTTTAAAAAGCCATGTTTTGCCCAAAAGCGCATCGTAATCCTCGATCTTCATAGTTTTGCGGGCACGGTCACTCAACGGCTTGCTCAATACAAGCGATGAGAGTTCAGATGCAAGATGCATCGCGTGTTCATACGGATTAAAAGAAAGAGTGACACGGGGCAGCTCTATGGCTTCAAACTCTTTGTGTTTCGCATACAGCTGTGCAAGGAGTATAAAAATATCGTCCAAACGTTTACTGCTCAATTGGGCTAATCCAACCAGCGATCCCATCTCCCCTGATACTTCTATTTCATGTAAGAAGCGCTCTAAAAACTTTATTTCATGATGGGAGGTTGCCGCCGTGTAAGTTGGCATAATCCCCGCATTGAGAGCAAATTTACGCAAGATGGTTCCAAAGAATTTGTCAATCGTCGAAATGTGAATATCACTGCGCAAAAAACGAAACAGTATTTTTTTTCGCTGTGCCAGTATCTCTTCACAGCTTAATCCGCTCAGACGTGAAATCTCGGCAAGTTCCGCACGTGTTTCCAAAGCTTTAAGTGTTTCAATCACCCGCTGCATCATCTCATTGGCCGCTTTGTTCGTAAACGTCAATGCCGTAATGGATGAGGGATCTTCCCCCATAAAAAGAAGACTTAGATATCGAACAACCAGGTTAAACGTTTTACCGCTTCCGGCACTTGCTTCATACGCTAAAAAAGGCTCAAACTGACTCATCTACAGCTCCCTCTCGCACAGCGTAGCATAGGGACAATGTCGACAGCGACTTAGATCCTCACACATTTCCCACACCCATTGCGTATTCTCGGACAGCATTTGCAAGATCTCTTTGAGTTTTTGCGTTTTTGACTCCAAAAATTGCTCGAACTCAATTTTTCCCGTATTGAGATCATACACCCCGCACCGCACCACCGTTCCCAACGGTGCCGCAAGAAGCGCATAAATACTCAATTGATAATCCACATCCTCCTCACGCACATCGCTGGAAGTTGATGCGTATTTTCCCGTTTTATAATCCAGTACTTCCAATCCCTCAAGTGTGCGATCAATACGATCAATGCGCCCACTCAGGCGTATACCGCAAACGAGAGCATCCCCCTCTTTCTCCCGATAGGCCACTCGCACCCCTTGTGCAAAACGCTGACGCTCCTGATCGTAAAAAGGGGTCAGATTTTCAAGCCACAGATCTTGGACATAACGCTGCATCACATCCTGCTGCTCATACTCGCGCAATGTGCTTCCCAAAGCTTCTTTGATTTGTAATGCACTTTCATAATGGTCTGTGAACGCGTACACTTTTTCAAGCGCACCATGCAGCCGATTTCCAATCTCACGCTCTCGTGAGAGATCCTGAGCTTTTTCGTGCTCTTTTATTTTTTCGATGTATTTGTAATAAAATTGGCGTTTACAAGTCAAAAAACTTTTTAATCCGCTGGCGGAGAGGGGATGGGCGGTAAAATCGTATTGCGTCTCAATGTGACGTTTTTCGCGTTCTTTAAAAGCAGGCTTAGGCAAAATTGCGCTCCCATAATCCAGCTGCGCTTCGTGCATCTCAATGCCTAATTGCAATAAAAAGCGTGAGGGTACCGACTCCGAATTTTGAACACAGGAAATCGCCACCTCTTGCGCACGGTTAAACAACATCCAATAATAGTGCTTTTGCAAGGATTCACGATCAGCAGTTGTCGGCAGGTCGGCTATTTTACGTATTTTGGTATTCAAAAAAAGATCTTTTTGACTTCGATGCGGAACATACCCCTCATTGAAATCAACCACCACCACCCCATCAAAACTCATCCCGCGCGTTTCCAACAATCCCATAACCGTAATCTTCCCCCCGCCGATATCATCAATCGAGCGGCTTTTGACACGGTTAAAGAAGATTCGCATCGCCAATTTAAATTCGACGCCCCCTAAAGCCGTAGAAAGAGGCTTGAAACGATTTAATTCTTCAATCAGGATCTCTTTTACCTCGGTACTGTGCGTTTCCTCACTCATCATCACGCACAGATGTTCCAGATCTGCATAGTTAAACGGCAGATAATAATGCCCCTTAACCCAATCCATCAAATCCGAAGAGATTTTAGAGACACGGGCCTTGTTCTCAACACTGTGCTCTTCCAAATAAAGCTCAATAGCATCAATGGTCCGAATCGTCGAGTCATCCTTCATCGAAGAACCCATCGCAAAGTTAAAATTATTCTCTTCGTCAAACAATCTCAAATACTGTGCAAACTGCTCATCAGGAACCACAACCACAATAGCACGCGGATCAATCCCCTTTTCAACCATCTGCGCAATTTTCGCTTTTACAAAGCCCACTTGTATCAAGCGATTATGGAATACCTCACACGTAACATGATTCAAGGCGTCAATAGGGACGGATTCAAGGATTTGCAACGTACTCAACGAAAATAAAACACGATGCCCCTCTTCTATATCCAGCGACAACTCTCTGAGGCGTTGTGACATCTTTTCATTATAAGCTGTCGCATGGTACACACACTGAAGCGATACGACTGCCGCACACGCTTCCAAAACTTTCAGCTCGTATCGGCTCAAATACCCCTCGACATGCACCGTGATGACATCAAACTCTTTTAAGTAACCCTCATTAATACTCACTGCCGATTTTGAAAAAATCGGATCGCTCCAACGGTTCGCCACGGCTACCTCACGATACCTGTGAAGAAGATGCTTCAAAATAGCGATATGTTCTTCATACTCTCCGTAAATATCCGCATTTTCCAAAGCACTGATATCCACCATTTCACCGCTGAGTTCTTCAAAAAAACGAAAGATGTACTGAGAATTTTGGATAAATGTAAAAAAGTTACGCTCAATGTTCAAACTGGCAAAGCTAGAGAAATCTGACGCTTCATGAAGACCAAGAAGCCGTAAGTCATCATCGGGGATAATGACATTTTCAGTAAGAATAGCACGATCTAAAAAATCGCTCATTCCCATAAAAGTAGGTAGAAATCCTTCACTGCATCCGTCTAAGGCATTACGAATCGCACGGGATGTCGGGAATACGACACAGCTTCTATTCATAGTGTGTCTCTTTTATTTTTCATTTTAATCTCCCCAATATATCCAATGCACCCACATCAAATTTCGAAAATGCAAACCACTTTTTACCCAAATCTTTGAGACTTGCTCCGATATGATACACTTCTTTGGCATCAATAATCAAAAATCTATCATGAGAAGAATTAAACTTTTTTAGCTCTATATTTGGATATTGCGCATTGTATTTTTGCAAATCGAGTTCTAGTTGTTTGGTAATGTTTTTCGTGTAAATCGTCGCTTTTACCTTCGCATCTCGTTTGGATAATAACGTCAAAACAGTATCATCAATGTAGTTGTCAATAAGAATAATACTCTCTTTGGCACTTTTGATGAGATCCGATACAAAAATATACGCATCATACACTTGCCCATCGTAAAAGATACCTTGTTTTTGTTTGATCGATTTGTCTTCGATGGCATTGAGTATTGCATCGACTTTTACATCCGTTTTGGACTGCTTTTGCTCTAATGAGTCAAGTCTTTGAAATATCAGTACATTATTTGAAATAAATCTCCGCATTTCGACAAAACTTTTGATAATTTTTATACTGATTGATACTGCAATTTCACTTTTGAGCACAGCCGAAAGCATAGACACTCCTTGCTCAGTAAAGACAAAAGGCATTTTACGTATCCCCATCCGTTCCTTATTGGAAATCACAATTTGTGACATCCAATTTTCTGCTTCTTCTTTTGTCAGTTGAAACATAAATTCTTCAGGAAACCGCTCTATATTTCTTTTAACAGCTTGATTGAGCACACGAGTTTCTACTCCATATAACTCCGCCAAATCTCTATCCAGTATCACCTGCATACCGCGAATGGTATAGATTTTGGTTTTGATGTTGTCGTCAATGGATGCGGTGACTTCGTTCATCGGAGTTCCTCTTATATTTCAAACCAGTCACAAAATGTGACCAGTTCACTATCTAAAGCCCGTTGAATTCGACGGATTTAAAATCTCTCTTCATTGTATCCCGTCGCTCAAAAGTGGATGAAAATATGGCAGGGTGAAATAAATTACTCATTCAATTTTTTAACAATCGCTTCTTTTAAATTGTGATCTTTAACCTTTTCTAATAGTATTGCTGCCCTATTTTTATCACCAAATTCTAATAAAAGTCCAATTTTATTTCTCAATATAAAGTCATCTTCAAGCAAATCTGGATTCATGCTTTTTAGTTCCATAAATGCTAAGTCTACTTTTTTATTAATTCTAAAATTTGAGACCATTGCCCCACTGTAAGCATAAATATTTTTTTTATTCAATAAATAAGATTTTTGAAAATATTTTAAAGCAATTGTATGATCATCAAAGCACTTCGCATAAACAAGACCAATATTTGAATAAATTTCAGAGGTAGGATATACAAATTTTATTGTCTGCAATATATCTAACACTTCCTCTCTATCAATACAACTATTCGTCTTATCAGTTACAAATGCCAACCATTCTTCAACACTTTTAACACTATTATCTACACTAACTTTCATAGAGTTTTTACCAATTGTATTTAGATAATCGTTTATTTCTCGTAATTGAATATCTGCTTTCTTATTAAATTCATCTATATCGTCATATAAATATTCATATATCTCAAAAACAACAGCTGGACGAGAAAGAAAACTTAGCTGATAATGTACCAAAAGGCTTAAAAACATTTGTTTTGAAGTTTCATTAAAGACGGACTTAATTATATTGCCATCAAGTACATCATTTTTGATTTTAGACGATAATAGATGTAAAAGTAATTCTATTTTTTTAAGATCCTGTTTGTGCAGTAATCTTTCTTCAGTTGATAAAGATAAAAAATATTCTCTATATTTGAACCTATCACCAATTTTATTAGTTAAATCAGTAAATTTCTCATAGATTACTTTTTCGTAAAATTCGTATGTATCTTTTTGCTTTTTATAATGTAATTCTTCAACATATTTAGCAATAGCAAATAAGAACGCTCCAAATGGAATAATAAATGCCAATACTTTAAGTACATCCAAATTCAAAGTAAAGAATGAAATAAATAATAATGAAATAGAAAATCCTAAAATTACTCCAGCAAATAAATACTCATATGATTGCTTCATTGATTACCTTTTGGTTTCTTAAATTTTTTCGTCTCTTCCCCCACCAAACTAGTCAACCCACGATTCAGTTCAAACAAATGCGCCACCCGTTCCGTATCACTTTTAAACCCCTCTTTACGATACAGCTTATCAACTGCTTTGTCGAGTGCTTCATGCGCTTTTAGCAGTTTCGGGGGCATTGTTAGCGGGTTATAGAGGTCGGCTAGGGAACTGTCAGGGAATTGTGTGCGGGCATCGAGGATTGTTTGGGCTAAGGTTTCGATTTGTTCGCGCTGTTTGTCGATGATTTTCTGCGGGAATGGAAAATTATTATAGACAATTTCGTTTGAGTAGCGATAATCGCTTTTTATTCGTCCGCACGTATAACGTACCCAGTCCATATGTGCTTTAGAAGTAAAAATGCCAAAATGATAAATACTAGCATCGGGAACAACTGTTATAGAATCACTAGCTATATAATAATTATCAAAAAACCCCATCGGTATATACTGACGAATTTCAGATGAATGACGAGGAATAACTATAAAAAAACTGTTAGGCTGTCGTATTTCTGCAAAAAGTGTAGGAGTGGAGGCTTTTTTTTGTGTCGGCACTTTTGGACTGGATAAACGAAACTGCTTGACGGCTTCTATTCTTTCCATGATCATCGGTAATTGTTTTAATTCTGTTGGATTAGCATCCACTAACCATAAACACCATCTTAGTTTTCCATTGAGAAATTCATGCGCAGACAACAGTGGACGTATAAATTTTTCGGCATTCGGTTCTTTTCTTAAAAGTTCTTTCTTATCCTCATCCGAAAGAAGCAAGTTTCCTCCATCTGTAGGCTTGCTTCCATAAATAATTTTTGGCACTGATTCTTGTATATGTGTTCTTCGTGAAGTGATTACAAAATCATCGCCGTTAACTAGATACGGGTTAATATTTGGCACTATGATTTCATGCGGTTCAGAGATTGGAGTTTCATACTCAAAAAGGCGTTTATTTTTCGTATCATGCGCGGCAAATCCGATGATGACACAAAAGACGGCGGCGTTACGCTTGGCTTCATTGTTCCATTTAAAAGTACGATGGGCAAAATGGATTTTTACGTGATAGCGATTGAATAGCTCTTGCCATAAAATTCCAATCTGTTCCCCCTGCGTGATCGAGTTCGTCGATACAAGCGCGGCTTTTGCACTTGTCCCCTGCATTAGTTGTGCCGCTTTGATATACCATGCCGCTACAAAATCCAAATCTCCCGCATTTTTAACCCCCTCAAAAACGAGAGTCATATCCTCTTTTTGTTCTTTGGATTGTAACGAAGCACCTAAAAACGGTGGATTTCCGATGATGTAGTCGATATTTGTCCCGTCGAGCAATGCTTTCCAATCTGCTCTCAACGCATTGACGTTAAAAATATTCGCACTCTCTTTGATCGGAATATTGAAATGAGGATCACCGAACATCTGCGCGGCTGCGAGGTTCATCTGATGATCGATCAACAGCATCGCCATCTGCGTAATACGGCTGGGAAGTTCCTCAATCTCGAACCCGTAAAACTGGTCAATGTGGATGAGCGGCAACAGCGATTTGGTGATCTTCATAATCTCAAACTCTAACAGCTTGAGTTCACGATAAGCAATAACGAGAAAATTTCCGCTCCCGCATGCAGGGTCGAGGAAATGGAGGCGGGAGATTTTATCATGGAACGCATAGAGCTGTTTGGGTGTTTTTTTGACCTTTTCAAACTCTGCCCACAGTTCATCTAGAAAAAGCGGTTTGATCGCTTTTAGGATGTTTTTCTCGCTCGTAAAGTGCGCCCCCAATTCTCCGCGCTTAGCACTGTCCATGGACGCTTGGAACATTGAGCCAAAAATTGCAGGACTGATAAGGCTCCAGTCAAAAGCACAAGCATCGAGGAGCATTTCGCGCATAGTACGGTCAAACGTCGCAATCCTTATCTGCTCACTGAAAACAGCACCGTTTACGTAAGGGAACTGCGCAAAACTCTCATCGAGATTTTTAGGGCGTTTATCATTGGGGGTATCGAAAATCTGAAACAGATAGCCGATTTGAGAACCCAGATTACGTCCATCCTCGTCGGTGTAGATATCGATAAACTCTCGGAAGCCATTTTTGGGGAATATCCCCGTATCCTCGGCAAACATACAAAAGAGCAGTCGCGTAAGATAGAGTTCTAAATCCTTCCCCTCGTAGCCGTTTTCGAGGAGTTTGTCATGGAGTTTTCCCATCAACTCTGCGGCGGCACGGTTGGTCGGTTCTTCGGCTTTGTAGGTTTTCTTTTGATACCCAGCGATAAAGGCAAAAATCTCGATATTTTTGTGCAGTTCGCTAAGAGGGAAATGGTACTCGGTGTTTTCATCCAAATCATACAGCTCGAAATTTTGGAAATCACAAACGAGGATAAATTTAGGAAGGTCGCGCTCAGGCATGTTGGGGAAATAGTCTAATGCTTGAGTTTTCGCTTTGCGCAGGTCTTTTCCGAAGCTTTTATGCTCGATGAGAAGCTGACCTTTCCAAAACAGGTCGATAAAGCCTTGCGAACCGCCCAGTTTTTTGATTGGTTCTTCAAATGTCGCTACACGACGGCGCGATACGTCGAAAATTTGAAAAAAGTCATTCCAAAAACTCTGAGCTTCACCCCGCTCGTATTTCTCACCTTCCCACTCTTTTTGAAACTTTAGGGCGCGATTTCGTATTTCAGAGAGACTTATCATTGGGCTTCTTTATAGTATTTGTTGTCAGCTATTATACAGAAATTATGACAAAGCATAAGTGTGAACGAAAAAAGAAGATGGATACAAGATCGAGTTGGGAGAATGACGGCTCGAAACCCTTCGACTGGCTCAGGGCGAACGGAGAGGTACCCCTAAAACTCCGTAGTATTAGGGTTTCGTGTATCGGCTTTGAGGTTATAATAGCGTTGGTATTCACCAATCGTTACTTTTGCCATAATATCCCATCGTCCTGGCTTGGATAAGTCGATTGCTTCAAAAGTATAAACTCCGTTTTCACTAACAGGTTTAGAGAGCGTTATGTCAAACTTGGTAGTATCAGGTCGTGTCAACACAACACTTACATTTGCGTCTTCAATCGGATTACCTGATTTGTCTTTGATCGCATAGGTAAGAACCGATTTTTTATCACTGATTTGCGGAGTTAGAAAAGTGATGTTGTATCTTTTATCAAATTCAATTTTAGCACTCATAATCTCATTGACATTTTTGTCGTATTCATGATAATTTTGCATCCCGTATCCCGACATTTCAACAGGATTATTAAGTGCTACTTTAATTGTTGCAACCGAAAATCCAATCACTATGATAATAGATATACTAATAATCCATGGCCATTTTTTGCCCGCATCTTTATTTATCATGTTTTACTCTGCTCTCTTTTTTTTAAAATAACGACCCCAAACATATCTTCCTAATGCAAATAATATCGTACCATAAAATATTGCTCGCAAAATATCAATAAATGTCTGACTCTCGCTTCCCGCAGAGGTACTCAATGTTTGACCTCTCGAAGCCGCAATTTGTTCCGCAGTATCTGAATAGCCATTAAACATTCCGACCGCATATTTTTTAACGATGTCTTCGCCCTTTGCACGCTCAGCTAAAATGGGCAAAACTGTTCCACCACTGTTTGACAACAACTCTTTTGCATCATCATAACTTCGTGCAAACAATATACTGCTCACAACTGCCCCAATAAAAGTCGCATTCGGGTTAAGGATCTGTGCCTTGTTAAAATCTTTATATAAAGACGTTGGACGTGCCAAAATATCAACTTGTTTTTGCAATTCAACAAACGTCATGATGACCGTAGGCCCATCGGTCTGTGCACTAATTTGTTTTTCCAAATCACTGATTGACTGATTGTTTTCCAAATCACGAACCATAACCAAATAAAGAGAAACCCCGGTCTTTGCCTTGAGCTCAGAACCTACTGTCTCTATTTGTTTTGTAAAATTCGGATTCTTAACAACATCATCTTTGTATAAAAATTCTGCTTGAAGTGGGACGCAAAGAAAGAATAACCAAAAGGTGAGGGCCGCAAGCCCTCGTGAGAATAACAACCGCTGTCCCTTATCCAACAAATAAATGGTTAGGAGTTAAAACAGCATACAATGTAACGATAGCTGAAATGATCAAGGCCACAGTAATAAGTTTACCCATGATATTTGACATTATTTATCTCCTTGCTTAACATCAACCATATGTTTAGCGTTTTGGGCACTGAACATTTTGATTTCTTTTTCGTTATCAATTTTATAAAAATTGCTTGCATTCTTTTGTTGAGTAAAGATTGATGTAACCGTTAATACCGCTACAATCGAGAGCAACAAAACGACCGCAATGAGCATTCCAGTGATCCCGTCTAATGCAAAGATGCTACGATTTTCCATTATTAGCTCCTTATTTTTGACTCAAGCTTGATACGTATGCACCAATCGCTTTTATTTGTATGTCTGTAAGATTGTTAAATGCCGGCATTGCACCGATTGCACCTTTTTTACCGTCTTTTAATACGGACGCAACCATATCAGCATCCATTGCGTTAAGTTTTGGAGCAACCATTGGCATACCTTCACCATTTTCACCATGACACGTATTACAGGTACCTGCTGCAAATGCTGCTTTACCTGCTGCATCATCAGCTTTAAATCCATTTGCAACATAGTTGGAAACTGCATCGATTTGTGCAGGATCTTGCAACAACATTGGTGGCATTCCACCAGGGAAACTGGTTTTCATGTAATTGCCGCCATTGTTAATCACATACTTGACCGATTCAGCACTAATACGCTCATGCAGATCCGATGCTTTTCCATCCATACCGTCGGCTTGAAGACCATGGCATGCTGCACAGTTAGAGTTAAATGCCGATTCACCCATCTCTTTTAGATATTCAGGGTCTTTTACTTTTTCTGCATATTTTGCTTCAAACTTTTTATCATGAGAAGTAACTTCTTTGTTGTATTCACCAATTTGTGAATAACTGCCCAGTGGGTACCCTGCTAACATATACCAAATCGCCCAAACGACCAATCCAAAATAAATAACTGAGTAACCAAATGGTGCTTCATTTTTGTATTCGCCGATGCCATCCCAATTCTCATCTGCAAGTTTTCCACTCGCAGTGTCATTTTGCATCTGCTTTACAAATTTTACAACCACAACAGTAGTTATAACGAACAGTGCTACTGCACCTGAAATGGCCAGTTTATTAACCCAATCGCCTTCTCCACCCATACCGCCGGCACCACCGACAGCAAGATAGGTAGCACCAGCCATTAACAGTAAGAATGCAATAGCGGCAAGTATAGTCTTATTCATTTATGCCTCCTGTTTTATATCATCGTTTTTTGAGATCTTTTCGACCGGTTGATCGCTGATCTCATCATGGAGCACTAAATTGCTGTACTTTTCATAATCTCTCGTTCCTTTTTTTTGGTCACTGTACAGATGATAAATATAACCATACAAAACCGCCACCAAAATGGCAGTTAGAATAAAGAATCCGTAAGCTTGAAGAGTTGCAATATCCACGCTCACCCCTTATTTCAATCGGTTAAGATAAGCGATCAAAGCAACTATTTCAGGAATTTTTCCTGCCGCAACTGCATCTTTAACTGCTTGATCTTTCATATCTGCTACCACTACTTTTGCTTCTTCAAGAGCAGAAGCATGAGCCCCATCTAAAGAGTCAGCCAGTGCTACAGTTTGCGTAGAGCCATCTGCCGTTGGAAGCGGCTTGTTGTATGGAACCGCAAACAATTGCTTGATCGTTAATTGCTCTGCGTACGCTGTATCAACGTCTGCAATGTTCTTAAACAACCAAGGATATTTAGGCATAATTGATCCTGGAACAACTTCTTCTGGATCTCTCATATGGTTCTCATGCCAATCGGTTGTACGATAGTTTCCTACGCGCATCAAATCAGGGCCTGTGCGTTTTGATCCCCATAAGAATGGACGATCATATGCATATTCACCACTCTTTGAATAACTACCATAACGATCTGTTTCCGACTTAAATGGACGAATTAACTGTGAATGACATCCATTACAGTTATTTTTTATGTACACAAGACGACCCGTAAGCTCAAGCGTAGAATAAGGCTTCGCGCCGACAATCGGGCGAGATGCTTGCGCAAAGTTTGGCAGGATCTCAACGAGACCCGCAAACGCGATAACAACAAAGACAGCAACCGCAAAAAAGAACGGGTTTTTCTCTAACCAGTGAAACATTTTCCCCTCCTTAATTATGCGCCCATAGGCGTTGCGTTTTGAAGTTCATTTTCTTCAACCACACGAGAGCTTGTCATTGTTTTGTACATATTGTACGCAAACATAAACATACCGATTAGGTACAAAGTACCACCTACTGCACGAATAATATAATATGGGTGTAATGCAACTACGGAATCGATAAATGAATATGCCAAATTACCGAATTCATCGTATGCACGCCACATCATCCCTTGAGTAATACCTGCAATCCACATGGATGTGAAATACAAAATAACCCCAAGTGTTTGAATCCAAAACTGAGTATTCATCAACGATTTTGAATAAATTTCACGTTTAAACATACGAGGTGCCATGTGAAACAATGCGCCTATAACCATAAATCCAACCCAACCAAGGGCACCGTCATGCACGTGACCGATGATCCAATCCGTAAAGTGCGCCAAGGCATTAACCGATTTGATCGCTTGGATCGGACCTTCAAGAGTTGAGAACATATAGAATGTCGTTGCCATTACCATAAATTTAATCAATGGACTTGCCGCAACCTGCTGCCATTCACCCTTCATGGTTAACATCATATTAATCGCAGAACCCCACGATGGAAGAATAAGTACAACCGAGAATACAGAACCCATCGTTTGCATCCAGTCAGGAACTGTGGAAAACAGCAAGTGATGTCCGCCAGCCCAAATGTAAACAAACATCAAGCCCCAAAACCCAAGTAAAGACATTTTATATGAATAAACGGCTTGTCCAGATTCTTTAGGTAAGAAATAGTAACTCATGGCAACAATAGGTGTTGTCAAAACAAATGCTACCGCATTGTGTCCAAACCACCACTGTACCAGAGCGTCATTTGTCCCTGCATACAGGGAAACCGAATGGTACCAATTCCCTATCCCGCCTGAAATAATGAACGTTGGCATTTCAGCATTGTTGAAAATGTGAAGCATCGCAACCGCCAAAAACGTAGCGATAAAATACCAAATAGAGATATAGAGTGTTTTTTCACGACGGATCCCGATAAGACCGAAGATACTAATCCCCCACAGCACCCATACAACAACGATACCCAAATCAATAGGCCATTCAAACTCTGAATACTCTTTTGAACTGGTAATCCCCAATTGTAATCCTATAACGATAACAACCGATGCTGCCATGTAAATCCAAAAATGGGCTTTACCAATAAACATCAAAAATTTCGATTCCGCCATGGATACTTTCAAGACACGTTGCCCGATATAGTACCATGCTGACCATACTGCACTTAGGACAAATCCATAAATAACACTATCCGTATGAATCGCACGTAAACGACCGAAGTTTGTATACTCAGCCAAATCCATCCCTAAAATGTAGTTAAACTGTGGAAATGCCATTTGCCACGCTAACACTACTCCTGCAAGCATACCAGCAACACCGACAAATATAGCATTGTACATAAACAGTTTTGCAACCGTATAGTCATACTCTAATGGACGATTTTCCATATATTACCTCCTTAAAATTCAAAAGCATAAAAGCTCCATTGCATTTATTAACACAAATGTAACAGTTCTAGGCTATTAGACACTCTAATGATAGCTATACAATCATTTAATAAATCTTAAATTATTAATTTTTTTACTCTTTTTGATAACTTAGTGATATTTTTAAGATTTATAAAAGAATTGTATGAAATGCAGTGAGGCCGATTATCTTCAATCGGCGTAGAAGGAAAGATTTATCGTTGTATCCGTTTTAAAAAATCTTCAAAAATATAACGGCTCTCTTTTGGGCCTGGACTGGCTTCCGGATGGTGTTGAACTGAGAAAACAGGTCCCGTTTTATAACTCAGTCCCTCGATGGTGTTGTCAAAAAGATTAACATGCGTGACCTCTGCAATTTCACGTACCGATTCAGGAACATTGTAATTGTGGTTTTGGGCTGTTATCTCTACCATCCCTGTTTTTACATTTTTAACCGGATGGTTTCCGCCATGATGACCGAACTTCAACTTATGTGTGTCATGCCCATGGGCAATGCTTAACAATTGGTGCCCTAAACAAATACCGAACAATGGGATTTTGTGCGCTATTAGCTTCTTTATCTCATCTTGTTCTTTTTTAAGAACCAATGGATCTCCCGGCCCATTGGATAGGAAAACTCCATCAATGGTATGTGCATCATATTGTGCAATCAAGTCATCGGCACTGAAATGGTTGGGATATACATTTACTTCCAGTCCCACTTGAGCAAGTTCGTTTAGGATATTACGTTTAACACCAAAATCAATGGCCGCAATTTTCGCTTTTACCGTTGGTACCTCATTGTATTTGAAAGTAACCGGATTGTAAACACCTGAGGTATGTCGGTAAGCAGTTTTAGTACTTACCTCTTCTATGTAATTAACTTCTTCAATTCTAGGAGCTGCTTCAAGTAGTGCTTTAAGCTGCTCTTTATCGCTGACTTTCGTAGAAGCAATCATCATCATTGCCCCCTGTGTCCGAAGCATTTTCGTCAAATAACGGGTATCGATATCGCAAATACCAATCACGCCGTGTTTTTCTAAAAATGTATGCAGCGCTTCTGCAGCACGGAAGTTTGAGTAATTGCTTTGGTATTGACGGACAATGACCCCTTTACAATGGGCAGCGGCACTTTCCATGTCTTCGTCATTCACCCCTACGTTTCCAATTTCAGGCATTGTGAAGGTAATAAATTGACCTGCATACGATGGATCAGAGATAATCTCTTGATAGCCTGTCAAAGATGTATTGAAAACAATTTCCCCAACATTGGTGGTATCTGCTCCAAAACTTTTTGCTTGTATGTAAGTCCCATTTTCTAGATAAATCCATACATCACGCATTATGAAAGTCCTCTTCGAGCCAATTCATCTTTGTAGAATTTTTCATACAAAATTTCATACTCATCCGTACCCGGAATCACACGACGCTTATAGCTTTTAATTTTTTCATACACTGCAGATTCAATTTCGCCTGCATCCGCTATGAATTTTGTCATTGAATCGTAAATGATATTTTTAACACGATTTTCACTAACATCGTATTTAATCAAATCTTCTTCATAAAGTTCATTAAGAATTTTATGTGCAATATCTGAATATCTGTCTTCATACGATAAAATAACGTCGAAGTCAGGTGCTAATTTTTTCTTGATCATAAAAAATAGTTGACGCTCATCCGCCAGATAATAATCAATTTGTTCTTCATTCGCATTGACAATTTCATTTACTTTTTCTTCAAGCGCCATTTCACGTTTAACATTCTCAACCAATATCTTCTCAGCCTCTTTTGCCGCTGCTTCCAAACCTTGAGTCATTGTTACTAGACCACTGCGGTTCAGATCTACGGCGATTCGACTCGCAATGTGGGGTATATGTGAGAGTGAAACTTTCATTATGCGGCCCTATTTCTTTTTTCTTATTATACTTTAGATGTCCTCTAAAATGACTTAGAGGAGACTTTAGTCTTATTTTTTCGCTTCTGTTGAGGGGATTTTACGTAAAGCAGCTGTTATCTCAGAGCCTTTTTTTGGGTCCATTTTTGCCAAAATCTGTCCTACTACTTTTGAGTTAAGCGTAGTCATTATGGATGAAGCTTCCTCAGTAGACATTTGTGCCAATATTCCTGCAGATGCTGAGGGTTTCATTTTTGCAAAGGTTTGGGAAACTTTGTCTGATTTTAGCTGCTTGATTTCTTCGAGCACTTTTTTATTCTCTTCAAGCATTTTTTTAGTGGAAGCTTCTTTTGCCGCAATTTCTTGCAGCTTTTGATCTACACGGCTGTCTTTTCCTTTTACAACAGACTCTTTTTTCTTTAATAAATCTTCTGTTGCTCTCTTTAGCGCATCTAGAGATTGCCGCTCTTCATCAATACGGCCCAATTCAATTAAAAGCTCATTTTTACGAGACTCAAAAATTTTAGTACACTCATACGACTTGGTATTTTGGGCGCCTGTTAATGTACTTGTTAGATAAAATGCCACTATTAAAAAGTATCTCAATTCAACTCCTTTTTATAGATCATTGTCCCAATTTCATCCAGCATCTTCGCCTCTTCATATTTTACTTTTGCTATCATCGCTTCCACTTCTTGAAGTTCAAGGTAATTGAATTTCTCAAATTCTATTCGAGACAATCGATAAGCTTCTCGTGCACTATGTTGATTAGCACGTGCCCGTTCGACTCGCAAACGACACGCCTGAATTTCACGGTGTTGTGCCTGAAGTATCATTTGTGCCTGAAAAAGCTCCCCGATGGGACCATTAAGGGGGGATTTTAAAGAAGAAAGTTCCGCATATGCGTTAAGCAAGACAGCATCACTTAGAGTAACTTCCGTATTTGCAGTCATAAGCTGCTGTTCGGCTTTATCCAAAGCTTGTTTTTTGAGCTTTACTAAAGGTTCGTAGCGTGATTTCATGGCGTCGCTCCCCTTTGATTTACAGTCTCAGTTTAAAGTAAAATTGTGTCGTTTCGGTCCGGTGATGTTGAAATCATACCAATTTTAGTTTGAGTCAATTCTTCAATCGCTTTAAGATACTCTTGCGCCGTTTTTGGAAGATCTTCAAAACGACGAATGCCCTCAGTCTTATCCCATCCTGCAAATGTTTTATAGACAGGAGTGACTGCTTCAAGATCCAGAGGCATATAATCAATGGTTTCACCATTCACTTCATAGGCCACACAGACTTTGATCTCATCGAATCCATCGAGAACGTCAAGCTTCATAATAGAGAGATCATCACACCCATTGAGGCGGCTGGCATATCGGCAGGCGATCGCATCAAACCATCCGCAACGACGAGGACGACCTGTGGTTGTTCCAAATTCACGTCCTTGTTTACGCAAACGCTCACCTATCTCGCCGTGATCTTCGGTTGGGAATGGTCCATTTCCGACACGTGTGCAATACGCTTTTACGATACCGGTTACTTTACCGATGTCTTTTGGATTGATCCCAAGACCCGTACAAGCTCCCGCAGAAATCGTCGAAGAACTGGTCACGTATGGATAGGTACCGTGGTCAATGTCCAGCATTGTCCCCTGTGCACCCTCTAAGAGGATCTTTTTATCCTCATCCATCATCTTCCACGCCATTTGTGTCGTGTTAGCCAAAAATGGAACCAATTTTTCAGCAAAACCGGTAAGTTCTGCTGTCAACTCTTGGGCGTTTGGCAACTTTATTTCCAAAGCATCAAAAATCGCTTTGTTTTGGACAAAATATTCCAAAACACGATCCGTTAATGCAGAAACATTGCGCAGTTCGCCCAAACGAAAACCCGCACGAGCGATTTTTTCGCTGTACGCAGGTCCGATACCGCGACCCGTAGTACCAATTGCATTTTCACCGCGTAATATCTCTTTTGCCTGATCAATAAGGGTATGAAAAGTCAAAATCATGTGCGCAGATTCACTCAAAAAAAGACGCCCTAGCAAATTATCAAACTGCTTCATCTCTTTGATCAATGCTTCAGGGGAGACAACAACGCCATTTCCAATAATATTGACCGCTTTGGGATTCAAAATACCCGATGGTATCAAATGAAGCGCATGGGTTTTGCCATCGACTACAATCGTATGTCCTGCATTATGTCCACCTTGGTAACGGGCAACAACATCGTATTTTTGCGCGAGCAAATCGACAATTTTACCTTTTCCTTCGTCACCCCACTGGATACCGACAATTAAATCTGCTTTCATGTTTTTCCTATTTTAATGATGTAATGCTTCGACCAAAGCATCTGTATAAATTGCGAATCCGACTGAAACGGTCTCTTCATCTTTGTAGCGTCCGCCCATAGCGTACACTTCATTTTTCTCAATCACTCTAAAAAAAAGTTCATCGTAATACAACATTTTAGCGTAATATAAAGGTGCTATTACAAAATTGGGATATTGCAGTCCTGTGCATAGCTTTTTAATTTTGAGTAATTCATCACGAATGACATCCGGAGCAATTCCTAATAAAGGTTCAATTTGCTCCACAGTTTCAAGATAAACCAACTGCGTGAGCCACTCTATGTTAAGTGCTAAAAATTTTTCGATATTCACGTGCCGAAAATCATCCAGGGGTAAATCCAACATCTCCGAGAGAATCCGAGGGATGTTAATGTTTGAAATCTGAAGTAACGGCTCAATTTCCAAAGCATCTAAAATTGCCGTTGCTTCATTTAAAACAACCGCCAAATTGCATTCATCAATAATCTCTGCCCCTACTTGATACTGTTCGGTTGAGGGAAAACGATATACAGGCTGAATGTAAAACCATTTTTTATGCGTGGTATTTGTCCCCAGTCGCTTTTTGAGTATTCGAACAACATCTATTGTCGAATCCGCACGTAAACTCATCGCATGGTTTTCAACATCGCCGATACGGATCAGCTCACGCTCCTCACACACACTTTGATGTTGATGATAGGAAAATAGTGGGGTTACAATTTCTTCAAATCCTGCCGCACTCAGTAAAGTGCTGGCTTTTGATTCGATCAGACGTTTGGTTTTCGCTGTACCTGCAAAATAGAGCCGTGAACCCTCAGGAATTTCATGTTCAAAAATCATACGTTACTGCCCGAAATAAACGGTACTAAATACTTTATTAGCCGTACCGTCAAACGCTCTACGTCCGAGTTTTTCAAGAGCCAACTCAATACTGTTCACTACCCATGCCGCTTCATAAGCAGGGATAAGCCCCATGTGATTGATACGGAAAATCAAATCTTTGATGTGATCCTGACCGCCTGCCATATTGATCTCAAACTCTTTTTTGAGCATGGAACGTATTTTTGGGGCTTGCTCATCATCGATGGTTGTCATCGAATCTGCAGGGGTAGTAGGATAAATATGCAATCCGATTGCCACCAGCGCTTCACGTGTTGCCCGTGCGCGACGTGCCGTCTCATCGTACAGCTTCTCTAATCCGCCCTCTGCCTTGATACGGTTAAGAACGCTTTCCAAACCGATAATTAAGGTTGTTGCCGCTGTCCATGCCGTTGTATTTTTTTGCTGATTTTTAATCTCTGTGGCAAGGTTAAAATAATACCCTTTTCCTTTGCCGATCTTTGTGATTGCTTCAGCAGAGAGACCCATAATTGCAAGTCCAGGAGGAAGCATCAACGCTTTTTGGCTTCCTGAAATCAGACAATCGATATTGCTTACATCAATTTTTTCAACACCCACAGCCGTAATCCCATCAGCAATAACCATAATAGAAGGGTTATGTGCTTTTACCGCAGCCGCAATCGCTTCGGCGTTATGGCGAAGCCCCCCTGCAGATTCACAGATTTGAATAGCGATGGCATCAATATCCGGATGTGCCTTGAGTGCTGTTTGCACTTCTGCTACACTCGCCGCTGTGTCCCATTCGTGCTTGATCTCGATATTAGCAAGTCCATATGCCGCTGCGATCTTTCCAAAACGTTCACCGAATTTTCCAGAATTGATCGAAAGAAGTTTAGAATGTGTCAGATTAGTCACTGCGGCTTCCATCGCACCTGTTCCTGAAGATGCGAGCATAAGCACCTCTGACATTCCAAAAAGTTCAAACAACAAAGCACGAGTGCGCTCAAAAATGGCTTCAAACTCTGGAGTGCGATGGTGCAGTGTTTCCCCCGCCATCGCGATACGTACGGATTCAGGTACGGGAGTAGGTCCTGGGGTAAAGAGTAGCATTGTTGTCCTTGTTATTTAGGAGTAAAAATTTATAAGAAATTGTGCGAATTATAACAAATGACAGGTTAGTACTCCTTTAAGATTGCCATTAGTATGTTAGAATAGCGCTAAAAAAAGAGCTGTTCATGACCTTATTTGATTCGATTCTTCTTGGTGCGCTAGAGGGTGTAACCGAATTCTTACCTGTCTCCTCTACGGGTCACCTCATCTTGGCTTCTCAATTGCTGGGGATTGAACAAACCGATGCCCATAAAGCGTTTGAAGTGGCGATCCAATTGGGGAGCATTCTTGCTGTTTTATTCTTGTATGCCAAACATTTGATGCAGGATAAAACTCTATGGATCAAACTCATCGTGGCTTTTGTCCCTACCGGTGTTCTAGGATTGTTATTCTACAAACACATCAAAGCCCTATTTGGAGTTGAAACGGTCAGTTTTATGCTCATTGCTGGAGGATTGGTTTTTTTAGCCGTTGAATATTTTCGACGCAACATAGCCATCGATGCAGGTAAAGACCTTGACGAACTTTCCTATAAAGAAGCTTTTATGATTGGATTGTTTCAAAGTATCTCAATGGTTCCCGGGACAAGCCGTTCAGGTGCCACTATCATTGGGGGCCTTTTTTTGGGGCTTAAACGTAAAAGTGCCGCAGAGTTTTCGTTTTTACTTGCCGTTCCTACAATGATCATAGCAACTGCCTACGATTTACTCAAACATCGCCACGAAATGGTTGTCGATGATTGGAGCATGCTTATCGTTGCTTTTATAACAGCTTTTATCTTTGCATTTTTCACAGTCAAACTGTTTGTTGGATTTGTTAGCCGCCATACGTTTGTTCCGTTCGCGATTTATCGAATTGTCGTAGGGCTTATTTTTCTCTACATCATTGGAAGTCTTCCCGCTTGACTTCGTTGATTTTTGATTTGATCAATCAAAATCTTCGCTAAATGAAGTGCCTTAGAGCGATGCGAAATACCCACTTTTACATCACTGTCAAGTTCTCCTAATGTAAGAGCATGTCCAGTAGGTATGAAAATCGGATCGTATCCAAATCCATTTTCTCCACTAGGATAGATAGAGACCTCGCCATGCATCCATCCGTGAACACAGCCCTCACCTTCTTTGGAAACAATCGCAATGGCTGCGGTATAGTGCGCTTTAGAAGATTGCTTTCCTGTACTTTTTACCGCATTTACAAGTTTATTAAGATTGTCTTTGTCTGTGCAATTCTCACCCGCATATCGCGCACTGTGAATTCCCGGAGCACCGTTCAACACATCCACATTGATACCGCTGTCATCGGCGACAACAACCGCATTTTCATCCCCCAATGCACGATAAACAGCCCGTGCTTTAATAAGTGCGTTTTCTTTGAACGTATCGCCGTCTTCGATAATCTCAAACCCTTGCATCAAATCGGTATACGCACATACCTCACGATCATGTAAAAGCTCTTTGATTTCCCGTACTTTTCCTTTGTTAGAGGTTGCCAAAACGATTTTCATCCGTTCATATCCTTAGACTAGACTTAGTCATTTCACTCCCAATGATTATTAGAAGATTTAAATAGACTATAATAACAAATATTTTATCTCATCAAAGGTCACAGCGTGTTTAAAACAGTCATGCCTCTCTCAGCGATTTTATCGCTTCGCTTCTTCGGTCTCTTTTTAGTTTTACCTGTACTTTCGGCGTATGCATTGACATTGCAAGGGGCAACGCCTCTTCTAATTGGGGTCATCGTCGGGGGATATGCTCTCACTCAAGCTATTTTTCAACTTCCTTTTGGAATCATGAGTGACAAAATCGGTCGTAAACCGACATTGGTCATCGGTTTGGTTATCTTTTTGGTCGGGTCCATCATTTGTGCTGTGAGCACCGATATTTATACTCTCATGTTCGGACGCTTTTTGCAAGGTTCAGGAGCCATAGGTGCCGTTATTCCCGCAATGATCAGTGATTTAGTGAGCGAAGAATCTCGAGGAAAAGCGATGGCGCTTATGGGCGGAAGCATCGCTATAAGTTTTGCTTTTGCTATGGGGCTAGGTCCTGTTATCGCGGCACACTACGGTATTGGCTCATTGTTTTGGATCGCAGGAGTTTTATCGATCCTCTCTATGATTATTTTGTTTACCAAGGTTCCTACCCCTCCGCGTATTCATCACATCTATCACTCTAGTACCTCAACCCGTGATATAATCAAAGACCCCAACCTTCTCAATATGATTATCATTAACGGGATGCAAAAAGGACTTATGACCGTCGCCTTCGTTTTGATTCCTATCTTGCTCACCCAAGGGGAGTATGGATTTAACTGGGAAAAAGCAGAACTGTGGAAAGTGTATGTTCCGGCACTGATCGCAGGGCTTATCGCAATGGGGCCTGCTGCCGTTTTTGGAGAAAAATACAACAAACCAAAACAGATTTTTCTCATCTCCATCGTCCTTTTTATCATTTCGTTCACCCTTATGGGCTTTGCGACACAAGATTGGGAATTTATCCTCGCAGTCATCAGCTTTTTCATGGCCTTTAATATGATGGAGCCTTTGGTTCAATCAATGATCAGTAAATTTGCAAGGGTTCATCAAAAAGGGGCAGCTCTTGGAATCGCCAATGGCTTTGCTTATCTCATGACATTTGTCGGCGGTATCGTAGCGGGTCTTGCGCTTGAATATTCAACCAAAGAAGCATTGTCACTCGGATTGGTTGTTGTTTCTACCCTATGGCTTTTGTGGACGATGAGATTGAGTAATCCACAACGTTTTTCCCATTTATATATCCCTAGAGAACATGTAGATGAAGAAAAACTTCTCGTACTTGAACACGACCATATTGCCGAATGGTACATTAATGAAACCGAAAACTTGGTAGTTGTTAAGTATCTCAAAGAGATGATGGATGAAGACACCATTAAAGCAAAAATCGAAAAATAAAAGGTTAGAGTTTAATTACTCTAACCAACGTTCCTGCGTCCAAATCACCATCATCTTCACCGCATATCATCAATGCAGCATTGCCTAGTAAGTTGGTCAAAATCGCTGAACTTCCTGTCTTTTTACCCTCAAAATCAACCCAATAACGCCCATCTTCAAAATAGAGGTTGCATGCCGTGAATTCGCTTTTATTGGAGCGCTTGGAAAAAGGGACTTTAAGTGTCGCTTCAATAGGCTCATATGGGTTATTCCGCCCCATCATACGTGCGATCAAAGGTGCAACGTACAGGATAAACGTTACCGTTGACGAATACGCAAATCCAGGTAAAGAAATGATAAATTTCGATCCGCGCTGAGCCACCATAACATGCTGTCCTGGCTTGATATTCACCCCTTTGAAGATTACTTCAGCCCCTAGCTTTGGAACGATGTGTTTAACGAAATCGTAATCTCCGACACTGACCCCGCCCGTACTGACCACAATATCACTCGATCGCAGCGCCTCGTCAAAACGTTCCATAATAGAACCCTTATCATCGCCCACAATCCCCATTTGAAGACATTCGCCGCCAAGCTGTGTCACAAGCGCTTGAAGCGTGTAACTATTAGAACTTCGGATTTGTCCTTCATTGCGTGCACTCTCGCCAATATCCAAAAGTTCACTTCCCGTTGCAATCACACTCACACGCGGACGTTGAACTACGGGAACCATCACCTGATTGATCCCAGCCAATACTCCAATTTCAGCAAAACCTAGTGTTGTGCCGCGTGAAATCAGTACCTCATTTTTTCGATAGCTCTCACCGACGGGACGAACCGCAAATCCAAATGGGACTGGTTTATCGATCACAATCAGACCATCTTTGACCGTAACGTTTTCAATAGGGATCAGGGTATCAGAGCCTAGCGGCATCAACGACCCCGTAAACGTTTTGATACAGATACCGCTCTCAACCTCGGCTACTTCATCGGCACCCGCAGGATTATCCCCCAAAATCGCAAGCGCTTTATGTTCCGAAAAGTCGCTATGCATCATCGCATATCCATCCATTGCGGAGGTTGGATAGGTTGGATAATCTTCCTGTGCTACAACATCTTCAGCCAGCACACGTCCCAGTGCGGCACTCAAAAAAACACGTTCACTGCGAAGTGTACCCACAGGTAAAAGACTGATCATATTTTGGGATGTTTCGTAAGAGATCATGACTTTCCTCCCAAAAGACCTGCACCTGCAATGGCCGTTGAACGTTCACGCGCATAAATGCGTTCACCATTTATAAGATCGTATTTCCAAATCGGGGCTGACGCCTTGAAATCTTCGACAAACTTTTCAATCGTTTCAAGTGCTACACGACGTTTTGGCGAAAAAACCGCCGCGATGTACGAGGACTCATGCACCAAAACATCCCCGCGACTGTGCGCCATTTTAATCATTGCCCCCACAGGTGCCACTTTTTGTACCCATGCATCAAACCAACTGTTTAAAATAGGTTCATACACGTCAAAACTCAAACCCTCAATCCCGTCTTCTTCGCGAACGGTCCCCACAAATGGGATATAGGCACCATAGTTACTGGTTGATTCTTGAGCATACCAACGTGTCAAAATCTCCGGAACATTCAACGCCCCCTCATGAAGCTCCAACATTCTCATCCGCCACACACCGGAGGTAGAAGAGATACCTTATCACCGTCTTTAAGCACCGTATCCAGTGATGCGACCAAAGCATCATTCACCGCAACCGCACAGCTGTCAATCCACTGTCCCATTTGATGATCTTCTTTCAAAACACGTGCGACATCATGCAGCGTCGATGCTTCCATATGCAAAACAGGCTTTTGAATCGGCCCTAAAAACTCTACCGTTATCATAAAAAAATTCCTCTAAATTCCATTGTTATTTTAGTATAATAGCACCTCTTCTATGAAAAGGTCTTTAGTGTGATTTTTGGAAAAATTGATTTTTTAAACCTCTTGCCGTTTCACGTTTTTATGAAACGCTACGCTAAAACACTCAAAGTTCATCAAAGTTTGAATTATCACAAAGGTGTTCCTTCAACTCTGAACCGATCCTTTGCCGCACGTAGAATCGATGCCGCTTTTATCTCCAGTATTACAGCGCGTAACTGCCACCATTTTGGTGTAGGAATTATTGCCAAGCGTGAGGTTCTAAGCGTCCTCTCCATCCCTTTTAATAGCCATAAAAATGATACCGATTCTGCAACCTCCAATTTGTTAGCGCAAGTATTGGATATTAAGGGAGAAGTACTCATCGGGGATAAAGCTCTGCGCTATTATTACAGCGACAGGGAACATACGGATTTGGGAAAGATTTGGAATGAACGGACAGGATTACCCTTTGTCTTCGCCCTTTTATGTACCCACAATCATACGAATGAACTTAAACGTCTCAGCCATGCCTTTATCCGAAAGCCAATCAAAATTCCTTACTATATTCTGATGGAAAATGCCCGAAAATCGGATTTGACGCCTGCACAAATTACCCATTATTTACAGTATATCAGTTATAAAATCAGTGAAAAAGAAAAACGGGGATACAAACGATTTTTAAAAGAGGCTGCACAGAGGGGATTATCCCCCTCAATGAGGGATATACGTTATCGCTGAATCAGCGTATTGATCCGTGCCAACGTCTCATCAACGCCGATAATCGCCATAACGCTGTCCAATCCGGGCCCGGAAAGCTTCCCCAGCAGCGCAATACGCAAAGGCTGGCCGATTTTTCCAAAACCGATCCCCATTTCACTAACCACACTCTCCATTACATGATGATAATCACTTGGCAAATGGAGTTCTTCTGCAGCTCTCAACGCTGTGCTGAATTTTTCCAACACTTCTTTGCTGTCCTCTTTATACCCTTTTTTCAATACCGCCTCTTCGAAAATTGCCGGAGCCACCAAAATCTCAGCTGTCAGTACGGCCATCTCCGCCAATGTCTTAGCACGTTCTTTGACCGCGTCGAGTAAAATTTCCCGTTTGTCATGACTGATCAGCATCACGCCGTGAAATTCGAGCAATTGGCACAACTTCTCATTACTCATATTTTTGAGATAATGACTGTTGAGCCAATCGAGTTTTTCCACATTGTAAACCGAAGCTGAACGGTTAATGTCACTTGGATCAAAAAGTTCCAGCATTTCGGCCATCGAGAAAATTTCCTGATCTCCATGACTCCAACCCAGTCGAACGAGAAAGTTTAGCAACGCTTCAGGAGTATACCCCAAAGTTTTATACGCCATAACATCGGTTGCCCCGTCGCGTTTTGAGAGTTTTTTACCATCATGGTTGTGAATCATCGGAACATGGAAAAACTTAGGAAGCGGGAAACCTAGCGCTTGATACACCACAATCTGCTTGGGGGTGTTAGAAAGATGGTCGTCCCCGCGTATCACATCGGTCACCCCCATGAGGGCATCATCTACCGCTACGACAAAGTTGTACGTAGGGGTGCCGTCTGAACGTGCAATGATAAAATCATCCAAAATATCGTGAACATTAAAGACAACATCCCCTTTGACGCCATCATGTACTGTAATACTGCCTTCTAGGGGAGCTTTGATACGGACAACGGCTTCTCTTCCCTCAGGTGGCGTCCCTGTAAAATCGCGATAACGGTTGTCATACTTTGGACGCTCTTTACGCTGTGTCTGTTCTTCACGCAAAGCTTCAAGCTCTTCTTTAGACATATAACACTTATACGCTTTGCCCGCATCGAGCAATTTTTGAACATACTCTTGGTAAATTGGCAAACGGCTGGATTGATACTCAATATTGCCATCATGTTTCAAACCGACCCACTTGAAAGCTTCCACAATCGCTAACGCCGCCGCTTCATCATTTCGGCTAAAATCGGTATCTTCAATCCGCAATAAAAAGGTCCCGTTATTTTTACGTGCCCACAAATAGCTCAACAAAGCCGTACGAAGACCTCCGATATGCAAATATCCTGTCGGACTAGGGGCGAAGCGTGTGACTACCATGAGAAGATCCTTTTTTACAATTGACGAATTTTAGTTAAGACTAGGTTAAATGCGGGTAAAATAGGCCATTATCTCAAGGAGCATTGATGCGTTCACTCATCCTCTCGTCGTTATTATTTACTTTCGCTCTAAGCGCCCCCGTTGGCGGTGTCGCTGTCCTGGTCAAAAA
This sequence comes from Campylobacterota bacterium, assembly GCA_023379705.1. Lineage (GTDB taxonomy): Bacteria > Campylobacterota > Campylobacteria > Campylobacterales > Sulfurimonadaceae > Sulfuricurvum. The sequence goes on along the minus strand of JAMCPS010000012.1, from coordinate 13,967 downwards.
CAGTCCGATCACTCTGTATGAAATCACCCAAGAAATGAAACAAAGCGGAATGGACGCGACAAAAAGTGCCGATGCTCTTATCCGCAAAAAGCTCGAGCAGCTAGAAGCTCAAGAAAAAAAGATCTCCGTCACCCCCACCGAAGTCAAAGAAGAGATGGAGCGCATGGCTCAACAAAACAATCTTACGGTTGAGCAGTTTTTGGACGCTATGAAAACGGCTCGCGGAGTTAGTGAGGGCGATTTAAAAGCAAAAATCGAAGAGAGCATTCGCGGTCAAAAACTTTACAGCAGTATCGCCTTTTCAAAAATGGCGCAACCAACCCCCGCAGAAGAAGCAGAGTACTATCAACTCCATCTCGATGAATTTTCCCATCCTGAAAGTTACGACCTAACAACCTATGTTGCTTCTTCAGCTGAAGTTTTGCAAGCCAAAATTGATGATCCAATGCGTAATGTTCCCGATATAATAACCAAAGATGAAAACATCCCTGCCAAAAATATCAATCCGCAACTGGCACAAATCCTCAATAAAATAGAAATAGGGAAATTTGGACCGATTCTACCCAATGGAAAAAATGGTTTTATGAGTTTTTACATGAGGGATAAGCAAAACCTTGTAACCGAAAACCTCGATACCGTTCGTCCTCAAATTAGCAATATGATTATGGGGGAAAAACGCAACCAAGTATTAAACGACTACTTCACACGGTTACGCCTGAGCGCAGATATCAAAGTTATTCGCTTGCCATAATGGCAAGCTGTACTTTCTAACCCTGATAGTTTTCGAGGTATTTTGTATCGAAGTTGTTGCTGATGAAATCAGGGTTTTCCATCATTTTTGCATGAAAAGGGATGGTTGTTTTAATTCCCGTAACGGTAAACTCACTCAATGCACGATGCATACGCGCAATCGCATCATTACGGTCTTTCCCATAGACAATGAGCTTGGCAATCATTGAATCGTATGTCGCAGGGACAATATAGCCTCCATGCACATGCGTATCAATACGGACATTGCGCCCACCAGGAGCAATCCATTGCGTAATCTTCCCTGGGCACGGTAAAAACTTGATCGGGTCTTCAGCGGTGATGCGGCACTCGATAGAGTGACCGCTTAAAATCACGCTTTCCTGTGCTGGAAGAACACCACCCTCTGCAACTTGGATCATCATTTCAATGAGATCCAAACCGCTGACCATCTCCGAAACGGTATGCTCAACTTGCAAACGTGTATTCATTTCCATGAAGTAAAAGTTTTTATCGGCATCCAAAAGATACTCAAACGTCCCAGCGCCTTCATACTTGATGTATTTCGTTGCACGCACTGCTGATGCATGTAAAGCAGCACGAATTTCAGGTGTCAATGCCTCTGCCGGAGACTCCTCGATCAGCTTTTGATGACGACGCTGCATCGAACAGTCACGCTCACCGATATGTAACACGTTGCCATGACTGTCGGCAATGATTTGCACTTCGATATGACGTGGATTTTTGATGAATTTTTCCATATAAATGGTTCCATCACCAAATGCAGTGATCGCTTCGGCTTCTGCTGCCAAAAAAGCATTTTCAAGATAGCTTTCATCTTCAACAACGCGCATACCGCGTCCGCCACCGCCGGCTGCCGCTTTAAGAATCACCGGATAACCGACTACTTTTGCACGCTGCGCCGCATCGGCGATATCTTTAATAGAGCCATCAGAGCCTGGCACTACGGGAACACCTGCCGCAATCATGACATCTTTTGCTTTGGACTTATCCGACATCATTACCATAACTTCAGGGGTAGGACCTATAAACTTAATCCCATGATGGGTACAAATTTCAACAAAATGCTGATTCTCGCTCAAAAACCCGTATCCAGGAAATATCGCGTCACATCCGCTGATTTCTGCAGCCGAAATAATAGCCGGAATGTTCAAATAACTTTGTGAACTTGGAGCTGCCCCTATACAAATAGCGGCATCTGCCAACTTCAAGTACGAAGCGTCTTTATCTGCCGTTGAATAAACGGCAACGGCTTCTTTACCCATCTCTTTGATCGTGCGAATAGCCCGAAGAGCAATTTCACCCCGATTTGCAACGAGAATACGTTTAATTTCTGCCATGATTAAAGTTTCTCAACCGCAAAAAGTGGCATATCGTATTCAACCGCTTGCGAATCCGAAACCAAAACACTGAGAATTTTACAATCAAATTCTGCTTCAAGTTCATTCATAATTTTCATTGCTTCAAGTACCGCAATGACTTGACCTTTTTTTACACGATCGCCCACTTTGACAAACGGTTCTGAATCCGGAGAAGGGGCAGAATAAAACGTTCCCACCATAGGTGATAGAATTGCATCACCCGCAAGTACCGGCGCCTCACTTGTAACAGCAGCAGGGGCAACTGATACAGCAACGGGAGCTGCTGCTTGAGCTGTTCCCACAGGTGCCATAACAACCCCTGTATTTTTTTCGAGTTCAATCGAAAACGATTCTTGCGTAATTTTCAATTTTGATAAACCGCTTGCATCAAAATCGGACAAAAGGCTTTTAATTTGTTTCATATCCATAATGGTATGGCTCCTAAAAGTAGGGTAATAGATGTGTTATACTACCACAAAATATTTTAACAATGGATAAGTCAATGGGTCTCAAAAGCGACGGATGGATACGAAAAATGGCATTAAACGAGGGGATGATTAGCCCTTTTTGCGAAGATCAAGTGGGTATTGGGGTCGTTAGTTACGGGCTTAGCTCTTATGGATATGACATCCGTGTTACCAATGAATTTAAGATATTTACCAATCTCAATTCTACTGTTGTCGATCCAAAACATTTTGATGATGCCAATGTTGTTGATTTTATCGGTGATGTTTGTATTGTTCCTCCAAACTCCTTTGCGCTGGCACGCACGGTAGAGTATTTTAAAATTCCACGGGATGTTCTCGCCATCTGCTTGGGAAAATCAACCTATGCACGCTGTGGCATCATTGTTAACGTCACTCCGTTTGAACCGGAATTTGAAGGACATATCACCATTGAAATTTCCAATACAACTCCGCTTCCTGCTAAAATTTACGCCAACGAGGGCATTGCGCAAGTTTTGTTTTTGCAAGGGGACGAAGTGTGTGAAACCAGCTACAAAGACAAAAGCGGCAAGTACCAAGGGCAAGAAGGAATCACTCTTCCGCGTATTTTAAAACAATAAATGGTAAAATTCCGAAAATCCATCTCTTAAGGAACCACCATGTTACATGAATACCGTGATATTATCACTCATATGAAAGAAAATAACGCAGCAAATGCACACTTTTTGAAAATTTTCGACAAGCACAACGCTCTTGACGATCAAATCACTAAAGTTGAGAACGGTGAGATCCCAATGACAGATGTAGAGTTAGAAGGTCTCAAAAAAGAAAAATTATTGCTAAAAGACGAAGCATACGCAATGATTATCGCTTACAAAAAAACACACAATATCTAATTGAACGACAAAGGAATTCATCCCTTTGTCTCTGCTGACCATTCAATACACTTTCCCTTTTCTTCCTCTTAAGTATTTGAGTCAACTTTTAGGTTTCCAATGTTAGTATTATTCTCACTGAATATAATTAATTTTAATCTCCTATAAGGAAATACCATGGATTCAAATCCTACATTTAACAAACTTGCCGATTTTGGACGTGCACTTTTATCTCGACCTCTTTTACATGAGGGTCTTCCTCTCATTTCCCAATATGCAAAACAAGTCAGTGGTGCAGAGCGCTGTTCTATTTTTGTCCGTAATCCAGTTTCAAAAACGCTTTGGACGACACTTGCCGATGGAACCGATACCATTACCATTCACGAAGATGACGGAATTGCAGGACAAACACTTAAACTTGCTAAACCTCTGCTCATCAACGATCCCTACAATGATGAACATTTTCACCATGCGATTGATGACAAGACCGGATTTGTCACCCATAACATAGCTTCTATCCCTATTTTTGATTCTCAGCGACGGATTATCGGTGTTTTTCAATTGCTTAACAAGCCTGATGGCTTTAGCTCTGAAGATTCAAAATTTATGATTTTTTTCGCTCATTACATCAGTACTTATCTTGAACTGGCAATCTCTTATGACAATCAAGGCTCACTGTTAAAAAAGGAAACCCATGGGTATTGAGATCTATCAGCGCATAGCTGTATTTGGGAAAAAATTAGCACAATTTGACAACATTGACGATACCCTTCCCGCCATCGCCGAAGAAGCCAAAGCGATTATCAATACCGAACGATGTTCAATCTTTATTGTTGATCACGCCACCGATATGCTGTGGACCAAACTTAGCGACGGGATTGGCCGTATCGCGATAGACATTAACTCCGGTATCGTCGGAGCCACTGTGAGCAGTGAACACTCCGTTATCGTCAATAACCCCTATGATGATACGCGCTTTTTGTCCAAGATCGATGAAAAAAGCGGTTTTGTCACCCGTAATATTTTGACCGTCCCTATTTTCAATTCTAAGCAAAATGTGGTTGGAGTGATTCAACTGTTAAATAAGTACAACGGAGATTTTACAGAAAGCGATGAGGGAATAATGGGGTTTTTTGCCAATTACATCAGCGGAACACTCGAACTTGCTTTATTGATTGAGGGAAACAAAAAATAACCTCGGCACTTATAGCAACTCACGATTTATCCAATGACTCAAAACATACAATCCCCAAACGTGTTGCTTGAATTTTCCTCTGCGCGCCAATTGGAGATACTTCTCAACCTCATCGGGTTGAAATAATCCTGTTTTAACATTTACTTCACGAATCAAATCAATCTTTCCTGAAGCAATCAACCACTCCATGTACGGATTGGCAAACCCTTTTTTCTTACGGTTCAAAATCGTAGCGCTGAGATACTTTTGCCCTATTTGTTTGAGCAGGTATTTCGTCCCTCCCTCACCTATACGCAGCTGGGGGGAAATCGAAAAAACACTCTGCGCCAATCGATGATCCAAAAACGGGGATCGGGCTTCGAGGGTATGTGCCATTGAAACCCGATCCAGCTTTGTCAAAAAATGCTCTCCGACAAAGAGTTTTAGATCGATCGCGCTGTACCACTGTGCCGGATGACTATGGGTACTTTTTTCAAATGCTTCTCGATACGGTTGCAAAAAACGAAGGGATTCATTATCACGGACATTGCGCCGCAGCAAAAGATTTTGTTGTAAATCGGTAAACTTTTCTCCCGATGTACGAAACAACAGGGTCTCGTCAAAAACACGTTTATACCACTCCCATTCACGGTTCATGGAAAAGTGGCTGTGAAAGTACTTTTTGAGCCAGTTTTTATGGTGCAGCGATGCCGCTTGTTCGATGTCCAAATACTCAAAATATTGCCGATATCCCAAAAACAGCTCATCCGATCCCTCACCGCTCAGAACGACTTTGTGGCCTTCTTTGGCTATGGCTGCAAACAACAGATACAGTGGCACTGCCGCGGGATCATTGAGAGGTTCATCCATATGATCCAGAACCCGCTCCAAGCTCCCAATAAAGTCCTTTTGACCGATAACAACTTCGGTATGTTCAAGACCTAGCTCTTTTGCACTCTCTTTTGCATTGGTTCGTTCATCGTAACCGCTGTATTCATCGTACCCAAGCGTAAACGTCGGCAACTTTTTTCCCTGCTCTGCCGCGATGGCGCAAATGAGTGCACTGTCAATGCCTCCTGAGAGCAATGCCGCCGTAGATTGTGTTGTTTCCAATCTCATTGCTATCGATCTCTGTAATTCCTGCTCGATCACTTCATAAGCTTCACCGTAGGTGGTTATTGTCGAGGATGGGGTATCCAACACATCATAGTAAGCATGCTTAGTTATGCACCCTTTCTCAAAACACAGCCACTCCCCTGATTCCAGCTTTTCGATTCCCTGATAAAACGTATGTGGCGGCGCAGGTGCCAAAAAGCTGAGATACGAGCGCATCGCGTCTTCATTCATACTCACCGACTTAAGAAAAGGCTTGATCGTCTTGATCTCAGAAGCAAAAATAAATGCTTCATTGTTTTGATGATAAAACATCGGCTTTTTTCCAAACCGATCCCGTACTAAATAAAGCTTCTCGCTATCCATAAGGGCAAAAGCAAACATCCCCTCAAAACGGCTAAGACACTCTATCCCCCATTTTTCGTATGCTGCCAAAATCACCTCAGCATCACTGTGTGTCTGCCAAGAATACCCTTCCAATTCTAAACGTAATTGCCGATGATTATAAATTTCTCCATTAAAACTAAGCAGGAGTTCTTTGTGACGCATCGGCTGATGAGAGCGTTCATGTGTATCGGTGATCGAAAGACGCTGATGCGCTAAAAATAGACCCCGTTTTTCTACGATACCACAGTGGTCCCGCCCACGGTGAGCCAAAGTTTTTAGAGCTTCACGCGCTTTTATGGGTGAATACTCCCCTATGATTCCAAAAACACCGCACATCAGTAGGCATCCTTATAAAACGCTACCGTGCAATCCTCTTTGTAATACCCGGTTCGAAATTTCAGGCGCGCTCCCAAATGATTTCCCAGGGCCTCAATCTGATTTCTTTGTAAATAATTGTAAGTTTCAGAGCTATCTTCACCCTCTAAAAAATTAAAAATAATCCCTCTGCTGGATGCCTCATAACAGCGCCGTATAAATCGATGTGCCTCATAACGGGTCAAAATATTCAGTGCACCGCTGCAGATATAGAATTCCCCGCTTGGCAATAAATCATTTAGAATATCACATTGATAGATTTTCTTTGCTGTACGGATCTGCGCCTCATCTACCATCACCTCAAGCGCATCTAAACCAATATATTCCATTGATTCTCTTTGCTGATCACTCATATACCAATACAGATCTCCAAAACCGCATCCCGCATCCACAATCTCTTTTGCGTCCGAGGGCAAAAGCGCTAACAGCTGTTTAAAACGGATTTCCTGTGCTTGGCGCGAATGCCAATGAACCCCACGTGCATCCAAACCGTATTCGGCGATTGAGGCATGATAAAAAGTAGTATTATCAACACGGCTCATCGCTTTTATCCTCTTTTTTCGTAATTATACGTTATTATATTTTCAATCTACGTTCAGCAAGTGACGACGATTAAACAATGACCCAAAAAGGTTTATGGATTGATTATCTACATAGAAGCATTTTCAGCTCTCGGACTTTTTTTGTTTGGCATGCTTTATTTGGAAGATTCCCTCAAAAAAGCAGCCGGGTATTCTTTTAAGCGATGGGTGAAGATTTCTACAAACACAAACCCAAAAGCTCTTCTGACGGGTGGTGTGGCCACAGCATTGCTGCAAAGCTCTTCAGCAGTCACCCTGATGACCCTCTCTTTGATAGGAGCAGGAATCATGAGCCTTCAAAGCGGTATTGGCATTATGTTCGGATCCAATATTGGCACAACTGCGACAGGGTGGATCATCGCCCTCATTGGATTCAAATTCAACATCAAAATCATTGCTCTTTTCATGGTTGGTTTTGGAGGGATAGGGAGTGTTCTGACCGGAGAAGGAAAAATTCGACATACCTTTGGCGCCATTGCCGGCTTTGGCCTCATTTTTCTAGGGATTGAGGGATTAAAAGAGAGTTTCTCAACACTTTCCCAAATCATCGATATCCAAGAGCTTCAAAAGTATAACATTTTTGTTTTTTTAGCCGCAGGAATCGTCTTGACAGCAATTATCCAAAGCAGTTCAGCTTCCGTAGTCATTGCACAAGGTGCTTTGTATAGTGGAGTTATCTCCTTTGAACATGCTGCTGTTTTAGTGATTGGTGCCAATGTGGGCACTACCGTAACCGTATTGATCGGAGCAATCGGAGGCTCATCGGACAAAAAACGCACTGCCGCTGCCCATGTTCTCTTTGAATGTAAGCACGGCCTCTATTGCACTTGCTTTATTAATACCGCTTACATGGACAGTAACGCATACCGGCTTACACGAAAGCGTCGAAGCCCTCGCGCTTTTTCATACCCTCTTCAATGTCATTGGGGTACTCATTTGGTATCCCATGATTACACCGCTGTCCATGTGGCTGATGAAACATTTTGAAACTCCCAATTTAACTCCGACACTTTATATCCACAATGTGCCTCTAGCCATACCGGCACTTGCGCAAGAAGCACTGCACAAAGAGGTAGTTCACCTAGGCCGCGAGGTATGTTCCTTTGCCATATGGGCCATCAAAATTCCCCCATCCGAAGGCTTAAAGCACCATGCTTCGATCTCAAAAATTATCGAAACATATGAAACACCTATGGATGTTCCCCATTCTGACCTCTATCATGAACTTCAGCGGCTGCAAGGCGATATTTTAGAATATGCCTCATCGCTCTCTTCTCGTATTGTACTTCCAAAAGTACGCGAAGAATTTGATCAAACCCTCTTAATGGCAACACAGCTCATCGCTGCTTCAAAATACATCAAAGATCTCCTCGAAGACATCACCATGCTCGCCGAATCGGATACCCTTGAAATGGCGGCATTCTATCATGAGCTTCGATACCAAATCCTCGCTTTGTGCATGGCCTATAACGATTGGCTAAACGGAGACGAAGAAGCAAAAGAAAGACTAGAAAAACTTTTTATTAAACTCGATACCAGTTATAAAAACAGCATCGGTATTTTAAATGACATGATTGCCAACTACAAAATCTCCAAGCATATGACTGCCATTTTTATGAACATAACCCACCACACCCGTAACTTTTCCAAAGCCCTTTACAAAAGTATTAACATTATAGAAGTACTATAAAAGAACAGTTTAATTAACTATTTTGTATACTCTAACAATATGATTTTTATTAAAAATCATCCGTAAGGAAAGCAAATAGTGTATCTTTTTACCAGTGAAGTCGTCAGCCCAGGCCATCCCGACAAATGTGCCGATATCATTGCGGACAGCATCGTCGATCGTCTCATCATCGGGGATCCAAAAAGCCGCGTTGCCAGCGAAGTATTTATAGCTGGAAAACATGTCATCATCGGTGGGGAAGTAACCTCGGCGACTGAGCTTGGCATTGAGGGATACAAACAAATCGTCATCGATGCGCTTAAAAAGATCGGGTACGATGGTAACCCGAACTTTACACGTGAAGAGTGCCTTCATCCCGATGACGTAGAAGTGCAAGTTTTCTTAAACCGTCAAAGCCCTGATATCAATCAAGGCGTCGATCAGGAGAGCGGTGAAACCGGCGCAGGCGATCAGGGGATCATGTTCGGCTATGCAGACTGCGAAACCGCCAACTATATGCCAAGTGCCATTACCTATGCCCGTATGCTTATGGAAAAGGTCTACCATTACGCCCTAGCCCATCCTCATAAACTCGGTGTTGACATCAAAACACAAGTCACCATGGACTACGGTGTCAAAGACAACTTTGAAAACTGTAATCCGCAGCATATTCATACGATCATTGTCTCAGCTCCATGTGTCCATACGATGAATATTGAACAGGTTCGTGAACTTATCATGGAGCTGATCCTTGATACGGGCTTGCCGACTAATCTGTTTGACCCCAAATCATGTATTATCCATATCAACCCTACGGGCAAATACGTCTCTCACTCCAGTCTTCACGACAGCGGTCTAACAGGGCGAAAACTGATCGTTGACAGCTTCGGAGGATATGCCCCTATCGGCGGCGGCGCTCAAAGCTCCAAAGACTATACAAAAGTAGACCGTTCAGGATTGTATGCAGCCAGATGGATAGCCAAACACATTGTGGCAGCAGAACTGGCCAAAAAATGTCTCGTACAAATATCGTATGCAATTGGAGTTGCCAAACCCACTTCTATTGCCGTTGATACCTATGGTACCAGTATTGATGGGCTCAATGATGATATCCTTTCACAATTTGTGATGGACAACTTTTCTTTAACTCCAAACTGGATTACTCGCAAGTTTAATCTTGACCATCCGAGCGAAGAAACATTTTTATATGCTGATGTTGCCAGTCGTGGGCAAGTTGGGCAGAGTGATTATCCGTGGGAAAAAATTGATGAATTGAAAAAGTTTGAAAGGCTTAAAAGTTGAATATCCTCTCATTGATAGGTCGGGAAAAAGAACTATTTTCTGATGACATCAACGCTTACGAATTTCAACTCTCCCAAATTGTCTCTTCATCCACTTTTCTTGTGATCGGTGGAGCTGGTTCAATCGGGAAAGCTGTCACTAAAGAAATATTTAAACGTAATCCGCTTAAACTCCACGTCGTCGATATCAGCGAAAATAATATGGTCGAGCTAGTCCGCGATATTCGAAGTTCTTACGGCTATATCCATGGGGATTTCCAAACCTTTGCATTAGATATCGGCTCTATCGAGTATGATGCTTTTATCAAAGCAGACGGCAAGTATGACTACGTTCTAAACCTCTCGGCATTGAAGCATGTACGAAGCGAAAAAGACCCTTTTACGCTTATGAGAATGATTGAAACAAATGTTTTTAATACCGACAAGACTTTGCAGCAATCCATAGAAAATGGAACTAAAAAGTATTTTTGCGTTTCAACCGACAAAGCCGCAAATCCGGTCAATATGATGGGAGCCAGCAAGCGTATCATGGAAATGTTCGTGATGCGCAAATCACAACAGATCAACATCTCTATGGCACGTTTTGCAAATGTTGCTTTTAGCGATGGGTCACTATTGCATGGATTTAATCAGCGGTTAGAAAAAAAACAACCTATTGTTGCGCCCAACGACATCAAACGCTATTTCGTTACCCCGCAAGAATCGGGTGAGCTTTGTCTGATGTCTTGCATCTTCGGAGAAAATCGTGATATCTTCTTTCCAAAACTTAGCGAAAATCTACATCTTATTACTTTCGCAGATATAGCAGTAAAGTACCTAAAAGAAAAGGGTTATGAACCATACCTGTGCAAAGATGAAGATGAAGCAAGAGACTTGGCAAAGACTTTACCAAGTCAAGGGAAATGGCCATGTCTTTTTACCTCCAGTGATACAACGGGTGAGAAAGACTTTGAAGAATTTTTCACGAACAACGAAAGACTTGATATGGAACACTTTGAAAATCTGGGTGTCATCAAAAACGAAGCACACTTTGACGAGGAAAAATTAAATAATTTTGAAACAACAATAAGAACATTTAAAAGCAAGCTCGCATGGACAAAAGAAGATATCATCCAAGAATTTTTCAACATGATCCCCGATTTCGGTCACAAAGAGACCGGCAAATACCTTGATGGGAAGATGTAGCATGCAGGCTATTGTTGATTTTATCAAGCAGACCTTTAACACACAAGAATTTATACCGCTGCATGAGCCACGATTTATCGGTAATGAAAAAAAATATCTCAACGACTGCATCGACTCGACTTTTGTGTCGAGCGTTGGAAAATATGTAGATACTTTTGAAAAAGAGTTTGCAAAAACAATTGGCAGCAAGTACGCCATAGCAACCGTAAACGGTACAGCGGCTCTTCATATCTCTCTGATCTTAGCAGGTGTTAAAAGAGATGACGAAGTGATTACACAGCCGCTTACTTTTATCGCTACGTGCAATGCCATAAGCTATATTGGTGCAAAACCTATTTTTGTAGATGTGGACTTAGACACTATGGGTCTTAGCCCACAGTCACTAGACGCATTTTTGAAAAAGACATGTGAGATACTAGACGGCAAATGTATCAATAAAACCAGCGGTAAAGTCATCAAAGCCTGTGTTCCAATGCACACCTTTGGACACCCCTGCAAGATAGATGAAATCCAAGCCATTTGCAATGATTGGAAAATAGAACTCATAGAAGATGCGGCCGAGAGCCTCGGAAGCTACTACAAAAACAAACACACTGGTACTTTTGGCACACTGGGTGCATTTAGTTTTAATGGCAACAAGATCATCACCTCTGGCGGCGGCGGTGTTATCGTCACGGACAATGAAGCTTTTGCCAAAAGAGCAAAGCATCTCAGCACAACGGCAAAAATCCCTCACCCCTATGAGTATGTCCATGATGAGATAGGCTACAATTATAGACTCCCAAATATCAACGCTGCTCTTTTGGTGGCACAACTGGAACAACTAGAGACGTTCTTAGAGAGTAAAAGAGCCCTAGCAAAAGAGTATGAAACATTTTTTTGGGCATCTGACAATGTGCAATTCGTCAAAGAACCGCAAGAGAGCCGTTCAAATTACTGGCTTCAAGCCGTGCTTCTTAAAGACAAAAACCAAAGAGATGAGTTTTTAAAGTTTACCAATGCAAACAGCGTGATGACGCGGCCCATATGGCGACTGATGAACGAGCTGGAGATGTTTCAAGACTCCCAATGCACAAGCTTGGAAAATGCCAAATATCTTGAAGAGAGAGTCGTGAATATTCCCAGCAGTGTGAGAATCTAATGGAAGAAATTATCTTAATTGGCGGCGGCGGACATTGCAAATCAGTCATCGATGCGATTGAACAACAAGCAAAATATAAAATTGCCGGGATAATTGATAAAAAAGAGCTCATAGGTACTGAAGTTCTAGGATATAAAATCATTGGAACGGATGAGGACCTACCAAGTCTGCAAAAACAATTTCCAAATGCCATAATCACCATAGGACAAATCAAGTCCAATGCTGTGAGAGTGAAGCTTTTTGAAAGCTTGAAAAAGCTTGGTTTTAACATGCCGGTTATCATTTCTCGACTTGCCTATGTTTCACGCCATGCATCAGTTGGTGAGGGAACAATAGTGATGCACGGAGCGATTGTAAATCCACATGCCAAAATAGGTAAAAACTGTATTATCAATTCAAAAGCCTTGATAGAGCACGATGCCATTGTAGAGGATAACTGTCATATCTCTACGGGTGCGATTATAAATGGTGGCGTAATAGTAAAAGCAAATACATTTTTTGGTAGCAATGCAACATCGAAAGAATATATAACAATCGATTCATTTATAAAAGCTGGAAGCGTCGCGAAATGAAAAAAGTATTTATCATAGCAGAAGCAGGCGTGAACCATAATGGCTACATAGAATTAGCAAAAAAACTTATTGATGCAGCAGTTGATGCTGGAGCAGATGCTGTTAAGTTTCAAACGTTTAAAGCTGAAAAGCTAGTCAGTAAAAATGCTCAAAAAGCCGACTATCAAAAGCAGACAACAGACAGCAGTGAATCCCAATTTGACATGCTGAAAAAGCTTGAGCTTGATCTAGCAACTCATCATGAGCTCATAGCGTACTGCAATGAAAAAAAAATCATGTTTCTTTCAACTCCATTTGATCACGATAGCATAGAGCTGTTGGATGATATAGGCCTTGAGATCTTTAAAATCCCCAGCGGCGAGATAACAAACCTGCCTTACCTCAGACACATAGGTAAACTGGGCAAACAAGTGATACTCTCGACCGGTATGGCAGATATGGGCGAGATAGAAGATGCTTTGGATGTTTTGACGGAAGCGGGAACAAAAAAAGAGAACATCACCGTTTTGCATGCAAACACCATGTACCCAACTCCGATGGAGGATGTAAACCTAAGGGCGATGCTCACGATAGGCAATACGTTTGATGTGGCATATGGCTACAGCGATCACACTCTTGGCATAGAGGTAGACATTGCGGCTGTTGCCATGGGAGCATGCTGCATAGAAAAACATTTTACATTGGACAAAACCATGGAGGGACCTGACCATAAAGCAAGCCTTGAACCGGATGAACTCAAAGCCATGATCAAATCCATCAGAAACATAGAGCTTGCGCTGGGAAGCAGTGTCAAAAAACCCAGCAAGATTCTCTTCACTTAATATCTCGCCCTTTTTAATGTCTGTTTTCGCAATGATTGATTTTCTGGCGATTTGGATATTGGGTGTTTCACTCTTGCTGGGTTTTTTGACACTGCTTCCCAGCGCAAGCTCTATGTTTCTGATGGATTTGATCATGGCTTTGAGTTCATCCGGTTCAAGGCTTGCTTTATGGTCAGGTCCCTCCATGGTTTTGTCCAA
>JAMCPS010000011.1:956-4060 GCA_023379705.1 Campylobacterota bacterium | reverse complement strand
AAAAACTTTTTGATCTAAACGGTGTTGGACTTGAAATCATCCTAAAAGCACATGATCACATTAAAATGCTTTGTGAACCTGTTTATTGTATCAATGATACGATGGCATATCAATCGGCTGCGTTGCTTCAAACCAAAATTCCTGATGATTTTACAATGAACTCTGTAGAAGGAGAGTTTACAATTAACCCAGGTGAAGTTTGCGCATCCAGCGGACAATACAGTTTTGATTCCTTCACTACTGCGATTGATTTGGCACGCAGTAGCGCGGTGGATGCAATTGTCACCCTCCCCATTCACAAAGAGGCGTGGATGATGGCAGGAATAAACTACAAAGGGCATACCGACGCGTTGAGAGATATTTTCAATCAAGAAGCGATCATGATGCTGGGGTGTGAAAAAATGTACGTAGCGCTTTTTACGGAGCATATTCCTTTGAGGGAAGTGATGCATCATGTCAACGTTAAAGAGCTTAGAGATTTTATGCTCCGTTTCTACGAAAGCATGAAAGTAAAGCATATTGCCGTTTTAGGACTTAACCCGCATGCCGGAGACAATGGCGTGTTGGGTGATGAAGAAATTGAGATCAAAAAAGCGATTAGTGAGGTGAATGCACGCCTTGGCGAAGAAATTTTTGTCGGACCGCTTGTCCCCGATGTCGCTTTTACCCCTCGGGTGCGCGAGCACTTTAGCCATTATATCGCCATGTATCATGATCAGGGGCTAGCCCCGCTCAAAGCGCTTTATTTTGATGAGGGGATCAATGTTTCTTTGGGACTTCCCATCGTCCGTACCTCGGTAGATCACGGAACAGCATTTGATATTGCATATCAAAATAAAGCATTAATATTAAGTTATATAAATGCGGTAAAAGCAGCCATTTCACTTATAAAGAATAATCATGTCTAAGCCAAAAGCGGTTCTTGAAATAGTTGATGCATTAAAAACCTTTTTACCTTCCAATCTTTACGCATTGGATTTTTCTTCCGCTCACTATAAGTCTCTTCTTGATAAATTGAATATTGCCAAAGATGAAAAACTTTTTGAACTAAAAAAAGGGACGTTGATTGAAGGGATAGTAGAGTATTTTAATTTAACGTTTCAAGTGGTATCGGTTGATATTTCTCTCAATAATTGTTCCATTACCAAGCATTTTACCGATGATACAAGCTCTGAAATATTGGATCGCATGCTTTACAAACATTCAAATGTTCTCATCGATATTTCGCAGCAAAAAGATGCTTATCGTACGCTCCCCTATCTGTTATCCCTGCCTGAAGAAACACGAGATCTCTTGCTCCAAGGATTTATTGATAAAAATGAGAGCATGGATAAAGCACGTAAAATGCTGCGTTTGCAAATTCAGCCTATTTTTAATCTGGGTGAACGAGATATCACTTTCTTTTTACGCGGACGTATATGGATTCGATACTATACACCGCCTAAAAAAGTTCCTGAGGGAGAGGATAAACGTTATGCAGGAGAATCCCAAGAAGAACTAGCTACCATGTATCAGACCTATTTTCCAAATGGTCTATGGAAAGATATTGAATCTATTTTAAATGAAGTGCTTGAAGAAAAGTTAAACTTTTCTGTTATCGATAACGCAACGTTTACGAGAACATTTATTCCCGTTTTTCGTGGAATGATCGAAATACTTTTGATTGACATAATGAATCCCAAAGATCGCCCTAAAATCGAGGGATTTACAGGATACATTTTACGCATTTATTTCGATAGGATTCTCCTTTATACTGCAAAAAATCTTTTACTTTTTGTCGAAAACAGGGATAAAAATGCAGAAGTTTTTATCAAAACATTTTCCGATGACACCCTCATTGACAGCACTGGGAAAAAAACAAAAAAACATCCTATCGTTGATGAAAAGCAGCAAACATGGAACTACGTCACCATATTGTCCATCTTAATGCAGTACAAACAAGCAAAGTTACGCATTATTTCACAAAACAATATCCTTTCCACGGTAAAAGAACAACTGAAACAATCGGAAGAAAATCTAAAGCTTGAGAATCATAATTTAGAAGTGCAAGAAGATAAGATTGACAAAATAGTCAAAAAATTAGCAGACACTGAGCTGGTAAATTTTAAAAATAATAAGGCAAATGATTCAAAACACGCGAAGCGTTATGAAGATCTTAGCTCCATGAAAAGAACCGAAGAAAATGAACTTTATTTGATTAAGAACCGTATTGCCAATACGACCATTGAACTGGGAAGACAACAAAAAAAACTAAGACATGAGAAAGAAGCTAAAAACATCCTCAATGAACAAACTGAACCGCTCAAAGAAACCTATGAGCGTATTGCCAAAGCTTTGGCTTTGGTATTAACCAAAAGATAACCTCAAGAAAGACGATTTCTATATTCTTCGTATCCAAATTCATGTACGATATTGAGGGTTCCCTCTTTTGTCCAAAGAGCTAATGAAGGAAGCTTTATCCCATTGAAGGTCGTATTTTTAACAAACGTATAGTGAATTTGATCTTCAAAAATAATTTTATCCCCTACCTTCAAAGGTTCCTCAAACGAATAATCTCCCATGATGTCCCCTGCAAGGCAGGTATTGCCTCCCAAACGGTAGGTATAGGGCTTTTCACCCGCTTTCCCTGCTCCACGAACCTCTGCACGATAAGGCATAGCAAGCGTATCGGGCATATGGGCTTCCGCAGAGGTATCGAGGATCGCAATGTCCATACCGTTATGGATAATGTCAAGCACTGATGCCACCAAAGGACCTGTCTGCCATCCTACTGCTTCTCCAGGCTCAAGATAAACGGTAATGTTGTTATGCCGTGCTTTGAATGCTTTGATGACTTCTATAAGGCGATCAACATCATAATCACTTCGTGTAATATGATGCCCTCCTCCGAAATTCACGTATTTCAATCCATCGATGTACGAGCCAAATTTGGCTTCGAATGCTTCCAAGACTCCTTCAAGTGCATCAACATTTTGTTCACAAAGAGCATGAAAATTCAGACCATCAAGTCTGTCTAAAAGGGACTCATCAAAGTTAGCAATAGTTGTCCCCAAACGGCTGTAAATTCCGCAAGGATTATACAAATCAACGGGAGAGGAACCTTT
>JAMCPS010000011.1:0-946 GCA_023379705.1 Campylobacterota bacterium | reverse complement strand
AATTTCGGAGAGGATGAATATTCAGGATTGACACGTAAAGAAACAGAGATAGAAGGGTTAATAAGTTTAACACGGTCATAAAAGCGGTAAAATTGAGCTGGAGAGTTAAAAACAATGTCATCACTAATACGTGCGATCTCTTCAATTTCCTCGTCTTTAAAAGCGGGAGAATAGGTGTGTACTTCTTTGTTCATTTTTTCACGGGCGAGTTTGGCTTCATGCAGACCGCTTGCGGTACAACCATGCAAATATTTTCCCACAAGATCAAAGGTTGCCCACATGGCAAACCCTTTGAGTGCCAAAATGACTTTTGCCCCTGATTCTCTTTGCACACGTTCTAACAGCTGCAAATTTTTCTCTAAAAGAGCCTCTTTACAAATGTAACAGGGCGTATGGGGAAGTTGCGAAAAATCAATAGGTATCATCCAAAAATCCTTGGGTTTTAATGGTGTGATTGTACCATAAAGAGGAATATCAGGCGGTTTCAAATCCGCCGGTTACTTTTATGTGCCATGGCTCAAATCGTACACCAAAGAGATTATTCGCAGTGTAGCGAATCGTTATGTAGCCGCCATCGTAAAGCTTTTTAAATACATCGGTCTCTTGAAACTTTTCAGTGAAATTGTACTGACCCAAGCCCACCTTTCCAATATCAAAATCTCCGACACTGTGAAAAGTAAAGCCAGGAGGTGCAATGGACGTAGAGGCCAAACGAAGATTACCGCCTGAGTTGGCCATTTTTTTCACAAAAAGATGAAGTTGTTTGACCGGAAGGCGAACACCTGACGTGAGGATGAGATCATTTCCGATGAGTCGTTTGATGTGTGCGTATTTTTCAGTAGCGGCCCCTTTCATCAGAAAGTGCCCTGTTTTATTGATGTACTCAACATTTTTTTTAGGGGTTATCACGGTTAGGTCCGGTACGGTACGTTCACCAAAAAAACCG
>JAMCPS010000010.1 GCA_023379705.1 Campylobacterota bacterium | reverse complement strand
TTTGAATCATTTTTTTATAACTTTGGGATAAAAACGTGATGAGTTCAAGCTGCTTGGACATTTCAAGACGCGAAAAGTCGATGATGTCAATTAAAACGATATCAGTTTCAATGGCTCGTTTTTGCATGGGCTAAGGGATTTCCAATTAATGAATAGGTTTGTGATTGTAGTCGAATTCACCTCTGTAATCACTGAGATGGCATGAGTAATATCGACAAAAAACTAAAAATTGTAATCTAATTGTGTTACTATCTACAAAAATAAATACTATATGTGTCAGAGGAGAGTATATGCAAAAACGAACAAAGATTTTAGCGACAGTGGGGCCGGCTTCGGAAAGTGTGGCAACATTATCGGGAATGATTAGAGCTGGTGTTAATGTTTTTCGTCTTAATTTTTCACATGGAACACATGCCTATCATTCACAAGTACTGGGAAATATCCGTCAAGCAATGCGTGAAACTGGACTTATTGTAGGAGTTTTACAAGATATTAGCGGTCCTAAAATTCGCATTGGAATCTTGAAAGAGGAGTTTAATTTACATCCTAAAGACATAATAGATTTATATTATGAGGAGATTGAAGGGGAAAAGATAGGAGAGCATCACTATCAAACTTGTTTAAATCAAGGTGAAATCTTGAAAATGCTTAATGTGGGAGATGCTATATATTTATACGATGGGAACATTCGGGCCAGTGTGATTTCCTGTGGTGAAGAGTTTATTCGAATCAGTATTGAAAACCAAGGTAGGCTTGGCTCCAAAAAAGGGGTCAATTTTCCTAATACACGATTAGGCATAGATGTACTAACACCCAAAGACCGATTGGACATGGCATGGGGTGTTGCAAATGGCGTTGATTTTATGGCAATCTCTTTTGTGCAAAATGCAGCGGATATGATTGAAGCTCGAAAAATCATCACCTCACTAAATGGTGAGGTTCAATTGTTTGCAAAAATTGAAAAATTTGATGCAGTTGAAAATATTGATGAGATCTTAGAGTCTTCAGATGGAATCATGGTAGCGCGAGGTGATTTGGGAATCGAAGTTCCCTACCATCGTGTTCCTACGATTCAAAAAATGTTGATTCGAAAAGCAAATGAATCCTCAAAACCTGTGATTACCGCTACACAAATGTTACTGTCCATGACGGAAAAAGAGACGGCCACACGTGCTGAGATAAGTGATGTGGCCAATGCCGTACTGGATGGAACAGATGCCGTAATGCTTTCTGAAGAATCCGCGGTTGGACATAATCCTGTATTGGTCGTTGAGACAATGGTGAACACCATACAATCGATTGAAGAGATTTATCCGTTTGATAAATTTTTAGAGTTTAAACATCATGACCCTATGGATACGGTTAACGAATCAGCAGTACGACTGGGAGATGCGTTGCATGCTGCTGGGATTATTGCAATGACCACATCGGGTCAGTCTGCTATTAAGCTTGCACGATATCGTCCAGAGATGACTATTTATGCCGCTACACATGATGAGCGTGTTGCACGTTTATTGACGATTGTATGGGGAGTAGTACCGGCATATTTAACGAAAAAAGGGAAGCTTGAAGATATGTTAGCTGACATTATTGCGCGTGGACTTGCGCGTAAAATAATAGATAAAACACAAACATACATCTTTACAGCAGGAGACCCTGTGGGAGTGAAGGGAACAACGAATACTATTCGTATTTTGAGAGAGCATGAAATTACCTTTTTTGAAGAGAGTAAAAATATGATGCCAAAAGCCAAAAAGGTAACAGAAATAGCACCGACTCTTTTTTAAATATGGACTGCATTTTGCTAGTTATGTAACGTTTTAGAAAAGGTGCATTAAGGTGTTTCGTCGCGCCACCTTTTCTTAAAACAACTCTTTTCGCTACAATACTGCTCATGAAGACCGACACATACTTTACCAAACCTATTTCAAAACAATTTGAATTTGATGCTGATGTCGCAGCCGTATTTGATGATATGCTCAGCCGCTCGGTCCCTTTTTACAAGGAATCGTTACAGCTCACTCGTCAATTTTCGATAAATGCATTGCAAAATGGCGGACGCGTTATTGATCTGGGATGTTCTACGGCATCATTGCTTCTGGAGATTGAACGTGCGCTTAAATCGACTGAGAGCATTGAACTCATTGGTATCGATAACTCCAGTGCGATGATTGAACATGCCCATAAAAAAATAGAAGCGTTTGGATCAAAAATTTCGTTGGTTGAAGGGGATATTTTGGAATATCCTTTTGGGCGTACGAAAGTGATTGTTTGCAATTACACCTTGCAGTTCATACGCCCGATGGTAAGAGAAACATTGCTGAGTAAAATATACGACTCTCTCGAAGAGGGGGGTGTTTTTATCTTCAGCGAAAAAGTGCTGAGTGAAAATGCAACGCTGAATAAACAGCTTATTGATTGTTATTATGACTTTAAGAAAGAGCAGGGGTACAGTGAATATGAAATCGTTCAGAAACGTGAAGCACTCGAAAATGTTCTCATCCCTTATACGATGACTGAAAACATTGAGATGGCCAAAAAAAGCGGTTTTTCAAGTTGCGATGTCCTTTTTAGATGGGCCAATTTCGCAACTTTTATCGCGTGTAAATAAAACCTACCATACCTTTGGATCAGCGGCCGTAGCAGGTGAGGTTAAAGCTTTTTTAACGTCACTGTAGTCAACGATGTTTTGATCACACTTTTTATGATAGTAGCCTTGTGCGTCATAATATTCTTCACAGTCGTTATAGTAGCGCAAGCTTATACCCCGATCATTAAAACATCCGGTGAAAATCAGCATTGTTAAAAAAAATAGTAAACTTTTAATCATGAGCGATTCTACCTCATCTGGGTTTAAAACTTTCCTTTGTTTTACAATACTCTTTTAAAAAACATTCGTCATCGCATTTGGGATTGCGTGCTGTACAGATGTAGCGCCCGAAGAGGACCATCCCTTGATGAAGCTGATGCAGGTTGGTTTTGAATTTTTTTACAAGGGTCGCTTCGGTCGCGGCAGGGGTGAGGTCGTCACTCAAGCCTAATCGGTGGCTGACGCGAAATACATGGGTATCCACGGCCATGAGATTGGCTCCGGTGTATTCGATCAAAACGACATGGGCTGTTTTTTGCCCAACTCCTGCAAGTGTTATGAGCTCTTTTTCATCCAAAGGGACTTCTCCGCTATAGACATTAACGATACGTTTGGCCATTTCGATGAGATTGATTGCTTTGTTATTAAAGAAAGAACAGCTTTGAATAAGCGTTTTTACATCGGATAAGTTGGCTTGTGCCAATGCATGAGGTGTAGGATAGGCACTAAACAAGGCTGGAGTGATAAGATTGACACGTTTATCAGTGCATTGAGCGGAAAGAGCCACTGCAATGACCAGCTCATAAACATTGCTATAGGTGAGTTCAGTGACGGCATCATCATAACGTGCCACTAGAGCAGACTTTATAGCTTCAGTTTCTTTTTTCGTTGCTTTCTTCATTCGATAAACTCATTTTTGCAAATTATAGCATTAAGGGATAAACAGTCATATGGAATTTTTGTGTTACAATATATTACTTATGTTAATGAGTGTGATCTTGAGTGTAGGGGTATTGTGTGGAGTTCAAAAAATGGATTATCAATCTCGTTGGCGGGAAGTCCATCGGTACGATGGAAGCTGCAGACTATAATATAGACAAAGAGCTTTTCTATAAAATCTTGGACACAGATCCGTGCGCCATTTTATTTTTTAATAAAAAGAATGGATGGATCGGAGCGAATAAAGCTTTTTTTGCATTAGTCCAAGTGAAAACAATCGAAGAATTACGAACAAAGTATGAAAGTATCCGTGAATTGTTTAATGACGAAGATGAAGAAGTGTTTACAGAGTATGATAAAAGCTGGTTGGATTACATCCGTACCCATTGTCCCAATGGATATGGATTGGGAATTATCGATGCAAAAGGAAACCGTCATTCAATGCAGGCTACTTCAACGCTTTTGCAACAAGGTTCAAATGAACTGTACCTGCTTCGATTAGAAGATCGCAGCAAAGTTGTTGCATTGCAAGATGAAGTAGTTCAAGTTGAAAATATGAAAACAAAATTTTTGGCCAATATCGGACATGAATTTCGTACGCCGATGAATGGAATATTAGGTTTTGTGGATCTCCTTTCAAAAACGACCCCAACGGAAACACAGCTTGAATACATCCATTCAGTACAGGGTTCTGCACGCAATTTAATGTCTAATATTGAAAATTTGCTCGATTTGGCTCAAATGCAAACAGGGCGATTGACAATGAGTCAATCTGATTTTAATATTATTACGGAAATGGAAGAACTGGCACGTGGATTTGTTTCTTTGGGAGATGAAAAAGGGGTGTCTGTCCATTTTTTTATTGATCCGAAGCTTCCAACGCATTTAATTGGAGACAGTCGTAAAATCAAGCAAGTATTGAGCAATCTTTATAACAATGCTTTGAAATTTACCGCACCTCAAGGACGTATAACCATTGATGTTAAACTCCTTAAGCGTAATACTTCAGGAACGTGTAACATTGGATTTAGCGTTAAGGATACAGGAAAAGGGATTAACAAAAGTGAGCTTAGCTATATCACAAGACCTTTTGTGTCAGGTGATCATGCCGACAATCGATTGGGTGTAGGTCTAAGTTTGTCTCATGGATTGATTAATTTGATGGGCGGAGAGCTAAAGATCACTAGCGAAGAGGGAAAAGGTTCTTATTTTAGTTTTGCTTTTACGCTGGATGGTTCATCTGATCAAGCAATGCGGATGATAAATGCGCATACGGCAAAAGTTGTTTTATTGGATGAAAAACGTTTGGATGATGCGAATCATCTGACTAACTATCTACGAAGTTTTGGCGTCAGTGTAACCAAAACACACCTTATTGATGATGGTATTTTTGATGCGATTGATATGGTTTATTTCATTGCATCGCAAGAAAAAAGTGATTGGATTTTGAAGCTTTCAATGCTAAAACGTACGTGTAAAACTATTTTATTGTTGAACCAAAATGAGCATCTTCTTGCACGTACAATGCACGTTATTGATACAGGTCTTTCTAAACCCATTTTACCTACAACATTGTTGACGCATTTAATTGATGTTCTAAATTTGGAAAAGCAAACTGAGGCTATGGTACCTCATTTGCAGCGTGGCATAAACGCACTTGTGGTTGAAGACAACTTGATAAATCAGCGGTTGATTAAGCTTCTGTTAAAAGAGTATGGACTAAACGTAGTCACCGCATCGGACGGTGAAGAGGGTGTTGAAGCATGCCGTAATCAGAAATTTGATATTGTTTTTATGGACATTGATATGCCTGTAAAAGATGGTATATTAGCAACGCAAGAAATTAAAGCCCAAGACGGGATCGCTCGTGCGGGGAAAATGCCTATTATTGCTTTAACAGCCTTGGCGATGGAGGGTGATCGGGAATATATTCTTGACAAAGGGCTTGACGATTATCTCTCTAAACCGTTAACGAGAGAAAAGCTTGAGTACATTTTGCATAAATATTTACAAGTAACAGCATAGGATAGATACGGATGGATTACACAGATTTATTTAAAGAAAAGTTTATTTCGTCGGTCGGGATGTTAACATCGTGTGCAAATTTGCACAGTGACCCTTTTATATATACCTATCTTTCAGGTGAAATTCTTGGCGGTAACAAATCTTTATTATCACTTTTTGGAGAAGATCGTGTTGTCGCAATTCCTTCTATAGAAGAATGGTTGCAGCCACAAGGGGTAGAACTCTCTTTCTTATTATCACAATCGGGTGAGTATCGTGGAAAAATAACGGCTCAAGCAAAAGAATATGATGTAGCAATACTCTCCGAAGTTATTCTTTTAGGAGAGGAACCAATTGTAGCGATTGTTTTGCGCGATACTTCCGTCATTGAACGTGCACGCGCGGCTGAACGGTATTTTGACCAGTTTAAAAAGAAGTTTCTGACGAATATGTCGCATGAATTTCGAACGCCTATGAATGCTATTATCGGATTTACGGATTTACTTATGGGAACTCCTCTGAGTTCATGGCAGCAAGAGTATGTGGATATGGTCAGTAAAAGTGCTTCATCGATGATGCGTAACATTGAGAATCTTCTCGAACTTATGCAAGTAGAGAGCGGGAGTGTTCATATTACATTTGAAGCTTTTGCTCCACTGGAAGTCTTTGAAACTTTTTCGATGCAGTTCGGCGATTTGGCACGAACAAAAGAAATTCAATTGATGTTTTTAATTGATCCGAGATTTCCTAAAAGCATAATAGGTGATCAGGACAAAATTTTGACTATTTTGCGAAATCTCATCCAAAATGCAATTAAATTTACCAATGAACGCGGACAAGTTCTTGTTGAGATTATGATTGTAAAAATAGATAATGGCAGTGTTGAAGTTGAATATGCCGTAAGTGATACAGGAATCGGAATTGATGCAGAGCATATCAAAACACTGTTGCGCCCATTTGCTTCGGCATGGGAAAATCAGCGTCATGGAAAAGATGGATTGGGAATAGGGCTAAGTTTGAGCCATAAATACGTGAACATGATGCATTCGCATCTTATGTTGGCATCTGAAAAAGGGACAGGGTCTCGGTTTTCGTTTCGAATTACACACCAAATTAGTGAAGCAGGAAGTTTTGAATTTGTTGAAGGGACGCAAGCAGCTCTTTATTCTCATGATCCAGCTTCCGCACAAACAGCGTTACTAAATAAATATTTGGAACTGTTCAATGTTGAAATTACGTCGATAACTACTTTGGTCAATAAAGTTTTGTTGGAATCCAATATTCTTTTTATGGATACTCCTCATATCTCTAAGTCGCAAATTGAATCCATTAAAAATACCTATCCGGGATTAGAAATTGTTCCTATCTTGGAACTAAATTATGGTGAAAAAGCAGATCATCTGCTCGAAGTAGTCAAATCCGTGGTAACTTTGCCTATATTACCAAGTTCATTGCATAAAACAGTAGCGGTAGTGTGGAATACTATGCCAAAAGAATATGTTTCCCAAAGTGCAGAAGTTCAGCCAATTCCGCGACAAGAAGATATTAAGATATTGGTTGCAGAGGACAATTTAATCAATTTACGGCTCTTGGAAACCATTTTAATACAGCAAAATTTCAAAGTCACCGCAGTTGACAATGGTCAAAAAGCGGTGGATGCCTATTTAAAAGAACCATTTAATTTGGTTCTTATGGATATTGACATGCCGGTTATGGATGGCTTGACGGCAAATCGTCTTATTAAAGAGATTGATAAGCGTGATGAGCGAGGGTTTACTCCTGTGATTGCTTTGACAGCACATGCCCTCATAGGAGACAGAGAGAGAATAATTGGTGCCGGATTGGATGCACACCTTGCTAAACCGATTGATAAAAGTTTTCTTTTACAAACCATAGAACGTTATTTAAAAATAGCCAAAGACGGTAAACATATAAAAAGTGTTTAATGTTGATTAATTTGTGCGTGATATTCTTTTATTTGTAATATAATTCGGCTATTGAAAAATCTTGAATAAAGATAACATAAGGACAACAATGAAACGACAGTTTTCTATTTGGGTATTAGGCGTGTTATTAAGCGGTTCTGTTGCGAGTGCAGCAGTCTTGGCAACAGTTAATGGGGATGCAATTACTTCGGATGAAGTAAATAAAGTATTGATGGAAGGAACTCAAGGACGATTTGATTCACTTCCTGCAGATAAGCAAAATGAACTACGTCAACGTATTATCGAAGGGATGGTTGCGCAGCAACTGGTTTTTGAAGATGCTAAAAAAAGCGGCATATTGGAGTCCAAAGAGTATAAGCAAGAGTTTCACGTGTTATTGGAACGTATGAAAATGCAGCTTGCGGCAAAAGTTTGGGAGCAGCAGCAGTTTGAAGCGATCCGTGTAGATGCAAAAGAGGTAAAATCGTATTATGATACCAATACGGACGAATTTGTAGATAAAGAAAAGGTACGTGCACGCCATATTTTGATGAAAACAAAAGAAGATGCAGAAGCGGTTATTCATAGTATGAGGGGGCTTAGTGGCGAAAAACTAAAAACTGAGTTTACCGCGCAGGCTAAATCAAAATCGACTGGACCCAGCGCTGCAAAAGGGGGTGATCTAGGTTACTTTCCACGCGGGCAGATGGTCCCCTCATTTAACGATGCCGTCTTTGCTATGAGAGTGGGGACGATTTCAGCTGAGCCTGTTCAGAGTCAATTTGGATATCATGTGATTTATCTCGAAGATAAGAAGCCTGCACAGAAAATGAGTTTTAAGGAAGTAGAAGACTTTATTGAGCAACGTTTAAAAATGGATAAGTTTAAAGCAGCAATGGAGAAGAAAATGAACTCTCTAAAAGCAAAAGCAAAAATTACTTATACAAAATAAATAATCTTCTATTTTTCCCCTTTGGGGGAAGCTTTCTTTTTCTTAGTTACGATCAATTGCATTGAGATCATTAAACGCTACTTTGACACGCTCAACCAATGTTTTTTGTCCATCACGTAACCATTTTCTTGGGTCATAATATTTTTTATTCGGTTTTTCTTCCCCCTCTGGATTTCCGATTTGTCCTTGGAGGTAATCTCTGTATTTTTCATAATAATCTTTAACCCCTTCCCATGTTGCCCATTGGGTATCGGTATCGATGTTCATTTTGATGACACCGTAGCTGATTGCTTCACGGATCTCTTCGAGGCTTGAACCTGATCCGCCGTGGAAGACAAAGTTCACAGGTTTTGGTGTGGTGTGAAATTTTTCTTGTATATAGCGTTGTGAATTATCCAGAATACTAGGGGTTAAGACAACATTACCCGGCTTATAAACCCCGTGTACATTTCCAAAAGAGGCTGCAATGGTGAAGCTTTCGCTGACTTTTATAAGCTGTTCATACGCATAAGCAACATCCTCAGGCTGTGTGTAGAGAAGCGAGTTGTCAATATTAGTATTGTCTACACCGTCTTCTTCTCCTCCTGTAACGCCCAGTTCAATTTCGAGCGTCATGCCGATTTTTGACATACGCTTTAGATATTCAACACAAGTCGCTACATTTTCTTCGAGACTCTCTTCGGAGAGGTCAAGCATGTGTGAGCTGAACAACGGTTTGCCATGTTCTTTAAAATGTTTCTCACCCGCATCCAGCAGGGCATCAATCCATGGCAAGAAATTGCGTGCCGCATGATCGGTATGAAGAACGACGGGAATTCCGTAAGCTTCTGCCATCATATGAACATGTATTGCTCCGCTGATTGCGCCTACAATGGCAGCTTTTTCGTTTTCATTACTAAGACCTTTGCCTGCATAATAACTCGCACCACCATTGGAAAACTGGATAACAACGGGAGAGTTAACCAGTTTTGCGGCTTCAAGTACGGCATTGATAGAGTCGGTTCCGACGACATTTACGGCTGGAAGGGCATATCCTTCTTCTTTTGCGATGGCAAATAAAGTATTAAGATCTTTACCGAATACCACACCTGGCTTAATGACTTCTAATATACGTTTGGACATGAACTACCCCAAAAAAAAATATGAAGTATTATAGCATTCACCCCCAAATTTCTATATAAGCTATAATATGAAAGAGAATAAATGACTAGGGGCATGGAATTGGTAAAAAGCGTAGTGATGATCCTATCAGCTATTTTATTACTGCATGGACAAGATGAACTGCCCTATTGTTCCTTGGCAAAGCCTCTTGAACGGAATGCACAAAAAATACGTCAGTTGGACATTGAGGTACTAAATACTTCTGAAAAAAAGATTATTGAACATTTTTGCAGCGGAGTGAAAGAGACATTGTCTATGGGCGAAGCGTTGTCAAAATTTTCCAAACCGCAGCCAGAGCTTTTAAAAACCTATCTCAAAGATTTAAGAGAGTTAGCATCTCAAGAAGAGGCAATTTATCAATTGTATCGTACTTCTCTCAGTGATGCCATACAAACAGAAGACAACAAGAGATTTGAACATTTAACTTCCATAGGATTGGAACCTTTACACCAACCTCGCATTCGAGCTGATGCAATTACCTATTATCAAAAAAATTTCCCGAAAAATTCGATTAAAAGTCTTGATTTATTGTGTAATGAACAAATACTAGAGAAAAAAAGTATTCAATTTGTTCTTGAACAAGAACAAGCTTATGAAGAACATTTACGTATTTTAAAACGTTCTGAAGCACAACAAATTCGAAAAACAGCAAAAATTGGTTCACGTAACAGTGTAATGATTACAGCAGAAACAGCTTCAAGTGGTGCAATAGAGTTTGAGGCAGAAAATTTAAATCCATACAGGGTTACATTGACACTTGATTTTGAAAGTATTTCGAATCTGAAACCATCTCTTCATCTTCCATTGAGTATTGAGTTGGCAGGGTATAGTAAAAAAAAGATTTTAGCGCTGAACCGTATTGACACTGTAAAGAGTATTAATTACAAGTCATCCTACGGATGGGTACGCGGATCACCGTTTGTAAAACACAATGATGCGTATGTATATGGACTGCCTTTTGCTAAAGGTTCAACCGTTCGTGTCTCTCAAGGATATCATGGGGACACATCCCACAAAGGGCTCTCTGCGTATGCTGTTGATTTTCCATTATCGATAGGAACTCCTATCTATGCCGCACGTGGTGGTATTGTTGTGGGGGTTGAAGTATCGAATACTTTTGGTGGTCCAAGTCCCTACTATCGTCCATATGCCAATTATGTAGTTATTGAACATGATGATGGAACGATGGGAAATTATTATCACTTAAAACAGGGGGGAACGGCTGTAAGAATCGGAGATAAAATTACCAAAGGACAGTTAATCGCCTATTCTGGTAATACAGGATATACGACGGCTCCACACCTACACTTCAGTGTTAGCAAAGTGGATCCTGTTTCGATGCGTCGCCCGATGAATCTTCCTGTTAAAATACAGACATTGGAAGGAATAGTGACATCTCCGAGATGCGGTGATCATTACACTACGCTGTAAATTTTTAAGTATCAATAAATACACCTAACCAAAGAGCATCTTGTGATGTTGATAAAACTTGGTGAACTGTATGTCTAGAGAGAAAAAGAGAGTCTCCTTCGCTAAATTGGATAATTTTATCAGCTACTTTCATTTGTGCATTTCCACGAATTAGTACAACCCATTCATCCTGCTCTTGATTGTAGGTTTCTCCTGGTTGTAAGAGATGTGATCGTATAGCCTCGATTTTTATATTTTTATTTTGATAGAGTGTTGTAAAGCTTTCAAAATCAGGCTTAGGGTTTTGGAGGGTATAAATATTCACGAGTCACTCCTAAGTTTATGCGTGTTATGATTGCATCATTATAATTTAAAGTGTCCTAAATCATGAAAAATATTGTATTAATCGGCTTTATGGGAGTTGGCAAGGGTTCTGTTGCCCGTGCAATGGTTCAACAAACGGCTATGATGGCATTGGATACGGATGATATCATTGAAAGTATGGAAAACCGTTCGGTCAAAGAAATTTTTGCAAAAGAAGGTGAAGAATACTTTCGCAACTTGGAGCGTAAAACAGCACGATGGCTTAAGAAGAAAGTAGAGGGAACCATCATCTCTACGGGTGGTGGATTTTTTAAAGTTCCTGCCATAAAGAAAGTAGGAACCATTGTCTTACTCAATGCTCCATTTCAAACGATATATGACCGTATTTTGGCCCATCCAGATGCGAATAAAAAGCTTAAAAAACGTCCTTTGTTTCAAGACATTGAGAAAGCGCGAGCATTGTATGAAGAGCGACTTTTAAAGTATTTAGAAGTAGCTGATATAGTCATCGATGTGAGTGAGAAAGATGTCGATAAAATTGCAAGAGAAATTTTAAAAAAGGTAAAAAAATGATAAAAATAATCTTTCTGCTACTGATAACACTCTCCAGTGTATTTGCAGGTGGCATTAAATGGGAAAAAGATTATGCGAGTGCTTTGAAGCAATCCAAAGCTTTGAACAAACCGATAATGTTTGTAATCTCGAATCACAATTGTCACTTTTGTGTTCAATTTGAATCAACAGCCCTTAGCAATCCAAATGTCATTCAAAAATTAAATTCGCAATACGTAGCGGCAATCGTCTATGTGGATCAAAACCCTATTTTTCCAAAAGATCTTTATGTTGGCGGTACACCTGCGACTTGGTTTTTAAAAAGTGATGGGGAACCATTGTTTGAGCCATTGATGGGAGCTGTTGATACAACAAACTTTCTCAAAGCACTTGATATTGTAAGTGGTGAGTATAAAAAAATATCTACGAAAAAATAAGAAAGGGAAAACATGACGATTATCCAAAGCAGCGATGCCAATTTTCAAACCGTTTTCAGTGATTTATTGAATCGTGGGAAAATGGACATGGAACACGTGTCTGTTATTGTCAAAGGGCTTATTGATGACATCCGTGTCAATCAAGATAGCGCACTTGTAGCACATATCGAAAAATTTGATCGCTGGGCACCTAAAAGTGGATCCGATTTACGCATTCTCACGGGTGACATGGAAGCCGCGTATGAAGCACTTGAACCAAAATTAAAAGCAGCACTGCATTTGGCGTATGATCGTATTCGCAGTTATCACGAGAAACAACTTCCGCACAGTTGGTTTGATACGGAAGCCAATGGGACGATTTTAGGACAGAAAGTAACACCGGTTGATCGTGCAGGGCTTTATATTCCAGGAGGAAAAGCCGCGTATCCCAGCTCTTTGCTAATGAATGTTATTCCGGCACAGGTCGCAGGAGTGGAACAAATTATCGTATGTACACCAACACCGGATAATGAGCCAAATGCCTTATTGCTTGCAGCATGTCATCTGTGCGGCGTGAGTGAAGTCTTTAAAGTAGGGGGAGCGAGTGCAATCGCTGCAATGGCCTACGGAACCCAAACGATTCCCAAAGTAGACGTTATTACCGGTCCGGGAAATATTTTTGTGGCGACGGCAAAAAAAATGGTGTTTGGCGAAGTGAATATCGATATGATCGCAGGTCCCAGTGAAATCGGGGTTTTGGCCGATGACAGCGCCAATCCTGAACATATTGCGGTTGATTTACTCTCTCAAGCAGAACATGATGAGATGGCAAGCTCGATTTTGATCACCCCTTCGCATAAGTTCGCAGATGCCTGTGCGGTTGAAATTGAACTATGGTTGAAAAAGCTTCCACGTGAAGAAATAGCACGCAAATCGATTGAAGAGCGTGCGGCAATCATCATCACAGAATCGATGGAAGAAGCCGTGAAATTGATGAATCAAATTGCTCCTGAACACTTAGAGGTCGCAACCAATAATCCTTTTGAGCTTTTAGCTTCTATCAAACACGCAGGAGCCATCTTTTTGGGGCACAATACTCCAGAAGCGATTGGTGATTATGTGGCAGGGCCAAATCATACCTTGCCGACAGGAGGAACGGCACGATTTTACTCACCACTCGGTGTTGAACATTTTATGAAAAAATCCTCTATTATTGCCTTTTCACGTCAAGCAATTAATGAAATTGGTGAAGCATGTGCATTGATCGCCAATACTGAGGGATTAGGCGCCCATGAAGCATCTGTTCTCTGCCGTTTAGATAAATAAAGCCTTTTTTTTTGGGCTTTTAGCCAAAATAGTAACATTCTCGTAACCTTTGAGCGCAATATCAAATAACTATCAATATCTTCGCTGTTTATTTAGATTCAGTTAATCTTTTTTAGATAACATACAGCCAACAGTAATGCCATGTATCGCTTACTATAAGTACGTCAAACAATTATTATTGCGAAAGCAGTAGGAATTTAAGGAGAATAAATGCAATTAGGGTTCTTGGTAGACCTTCGCCTTTGTATGGGCTGTAAGGGCTGTGAGATCGCATGTAAAGTAGAGAACGAAGTTCCTCTAAGTACATGGCGTCTTCGTGTAAAATATGTAGATGTCGGAAGTTTCCCAGAAACAAAACGAACTTTTACTCCTCTTCGTTGTAATCATTGTGCGAATGCACCGTGTGAACGTATTTGTCCGGTTAGTGCATTGCATTATATTGAAAACGGTATTGTGAATATTGACAAAGAGCGTTGTATTGGTTGTGCGGGTTGTATCATGGCATGTCCATACGGAGCAATTTACATTGATCCTATTACGCAAACTGCTGATAAATGTACTTATTGTGCACACCGTATTGCAAGTGCTATGATGCCATCATGTGTTGTTGCGTGTCCGGTAGAAGCAAATATTTTTGGTGATTTGGATGATCCAATGTCAAACATCAGCAAATACATTCAAGAGCACCAAGGCAACGTTCAAGTGCGCAAGCCGGAAAAAGGGACGGATCCTCACCATTACTATGTTGGTGGCGGGAACGTTACTCTTAATCCATTAGCATCATTCAGAGCTGAAGGACATTCATTGTTTAATAATCTTACACATCTTCCAGTAGGAGGGCACCACTAATGGCACATGAACTTATTGCGGCAACCAATGCGGTTGTAGTCCTTGATGTAGGATTGCCGGGTATCGCATGGGGTTGGATTATTACCATGAACATGTGGGCAAAAAGTATCGGTACCGGTATCATTTTTGTTGCCTTTTATTTGTTGAAAAAATACCCTGAGCAAACCGGATTTATCCGTTTGCCATCAGTGATAATATCAATTGTATTTATTCACCTGTTCTTATTTTTTACGGTTATTGATTTGCATCAGATGTTTCGATTCTGGCATATCTTTTTCCATCCGCACATGAGCTCGATGATTACAATCGGTGCATGGTTGGCTACAGGTTTTGTTGGTATTATATTGGGTATGGCGTATTTCCTTTATATGAAAAAAGACGTAGCAATGTACGACAAATTACTAGGATACGGGGTTGTCTTGGGCGTTCCAGTTACGTTGTATACGGCTGGGTTGATGGCTCAATCTACGGCACGTGAATTGTGGCAAATGCCTACAGAATCAATTCAAATGATGCTAGCCGCCTTCTTGGCAGGATCTGCAACAATGCTTTTGGTTGGCGGAAATAAATTTAGCGATGATATCAAAAAAGATCTAGCACTAATCCTTGGATTTAGTGCTCTTACGGCATTTATCATGTACATGCTGGAACTATTCTTTGGACCAATGAAAGCAGAAGAAGTAATCGCAACATTAGAGTTTGTAAAAGGTGGAGAATACACGTTTATGTTCTGGCTTGGTCAAATTGTTGCATTCTTGATTCCTATGGCATTGGTATGCAAAAGTATCATGGATAAATCGTATTATTTGTTGAAAATCGCTGCGGTGTCTGCGTTGGTCGGATTGTGGATTACCAAACACGTATGGCTAGTTATCCCACAATTGTTAAACATGAGCTAAAGAGGTAAATGATGTATTTAGAAAGTAGAAGAACATTTTTAAAAGGTGCCGCATTTACAGTTGCAGGTGCTGCGATTGCTAAGGGCGTATTTTCAACCGATGCAGCTGCTGATTCTGTTGAGAAAAGTAAATTTACAAATACTCCGGACAGTCTTTCATTTTACCCTCCATTGGATCAATGGGAAGGCTTTCAAGAGCTTGATGGAAATGACTGGAAGCGTGGTGGTATTGACCGTCATGGTGTTCAAAGTGAAGAAAACCCAGATGGTATTATCGTTCATGATTATATGATTGTTCCAACTGCGTGTTCAAACTGTGAAGCTTCTTGTGGTTTGACAGCATGGATTGACAAAAAAACATTGACCGTTAAAAAATACATGGGTAATCCATTGCATCCAGCTTCTCGTGGGCGTAATTGTGCCAAAGGATATGCGGTCCAATCACAAATGTACGATCCTGACCGTATTCCGTTTCCATTGAAACGCGCACCGGGTTCTAAACGTGGTGAGGGTAAATGGATTCGTACTACATGGGATGAAGCGATGACTACCATCGGTAAGAAGATGGGAGACACTCTTCGTAAAGGGGATGAACTTTCTCGTAAATCCGTTATGTATCACGTCGGTCGTCCTAATGAAAATGGATTTGTTCCACAAGTATGGGAAACAATGGGTCTTGATTCGTACAATTCCCATACGAATATTTGTTCATCAAACGGACGTACACCGTCGATTTGGACTGCTAATGATGACCGTACGAGTCCTGACTGGGCAAATGCGAAATTGATTTTCTTGAATTCTTCTCATGCAGCAGATGCAGGACACTATTTCCAACAATCAGCAAGTTTTATTGCGGATGCGCGTAAAAAAGGCGCCAAGATGGTCGTTATGGACCCTCGTATGTCCAATTCTGCAGGTATGTCCGATCTTTGGATTGCTGCATGGCCGGGTACGGAAGCGGTAATTTATCTCTATCTTGCCAATCGTATTTTGCAGGAAAATATGACAGACAAAAAGTTTGTCAAAAAGTGGTTCAATTGGGAAACACTGATGAACGATCAAGAGCATCTTGATTTCATGCTTGCAAAAGGTCAAATTACTAAAGCGCCGGCTGACAAGAGTTTTGACAGTTACATGGAGCTTTTAAAAGATATGTATGCTCCGTATACGTTGGATTATGCTGTTAAAGAAACACATGTCCCTGCTTATAAATTGGAAAAGCTCTATGAAATGTTTATCTGGGCTGGTGATGCAATTTCTACGTACATTTGGCGTGCCGCAGCTGCGGGTAACCGCGGTGCATGGATGGGTGGGCGTTCAGCGTATTTCTGTATTGGTCTTCGTGGCGCTATTGGTACAGAGGGCGGTACTTTCTTTCACCACTGGCACGTTATTTCTGTTTCCGGTAAGGGTGGAAGCTCTACATTGGGTCAGGGTGCAGGAGGAGCGGATGTTCCTAAGGTTAAAGTATGGAATGAACTTACATGGCCTCCTGAGTGGCCTTTATCAACGTATGAAATGTCGTATTTATTACCGCATCTTCTTACCGATACCGCATGGCAAAAGAAATGGAACGATCGTGGTTTAACGGTTCCGAGTAAGCTTTCTGTTTACATTCCGCGTATGTATAACCCTGTCTGGATTAATCCGGACGGTTTCCGTTGGATCGAAGTCCTCAAAGACGAAACGAAGATGGAACTTACTATGAATCTTTCTCCTGTATGGTCAGAAACAAACTGGTACATGGACTATGTTCTTCCGGTGGGACTTGCAGGTGAGCGTCATGATCAGCACTCTGAGGCTACAATGCCAGCACGATGGACCTCTTTCCGTCAGCCGGTATTGCGTGTAGCGTTAGAGAAATCAGGCTGGAAAGCTAAAAATCCAAACCGTGCAACTCTTGAAGCACACGTTAAGGCGGGTCTTGGCGAAGTTTGGGAAGAGAATGAATTTTGGTTTGATTTATGTGTGAATTACATAGATGCAGATGGAAGTCTCGGCATCAAAAAAATGTGGGAATCCAAGCGTCATCCAGGTAAACCGGTTACGATCGCTGAGTGGTATGATGCTGCATTTGGTGATAATTTGCCAAAACTCAAAGAGACAGCAACCAATGATGAGCGTTACATCAAAGAAGAGTTCCCTGTATACGCCTATTTACGTGATCATGGTGCATGGATGGAAGAAGATAAAATCTACCATGCGATGGAACGTGAACTAAAAATGGAAGATGGAGAGATTATCTCTCACGGGCATAAATTTGATGCGGCTTCTGTGAGTATCGGTGCGGGCGGGGTAATAACTGCAAAAGACCATAAAGGTAAAGATACCAAAATCGGTATTGAGATTGACGGTAAAAAGATGGAAGGGTTTGCAACGCTTACTAAAAAGCTTGAATTCTATACCCAATGGGCTACGGATTGGCATTGGAGAGAGTACTCAATGCCATTCTATCCGCGTAATGATAAAGAGAAAGCAGAGATGATACATCTCGTATCACATGTTAACCACATGTATATGAAAGAGGAAAACTCATTTGCGCTCAACACGGTATTCCGTTTGCCGTATAACATTCATACACGTTCTGCAAATTCTAAGCACTTGATGGAGATTAGTCAAAATCATGATCCGATTTGGATCTATACCAAAGATGCACAACGCCTTGGATTTAAACGCGGCGATGCAATGCGTGTCAAAATTGTGGATACGGTTTCTGGTTTAGACAGTGGATATTTCGTTGCGATGGCAGTGCCTACTGAAGGTGTTATGCCAGGTACATTGGCATGTTCACACCATGGTGGACGTTGGAAATTAACCAATCATGTAACCATCCCAAATGGTGTAAGCGATGGTAAAGTAGCAACAGGAGTTGCACCACGTGATTTGACTAACAAAGAGTTCCTACAAGAATCACCTGCAAACATCGGTAAAGCGGGAGCACAGACAAAAATTGATGACTATAGCGGAACTACAGGTATCAATAGTTTTGGTGTTCCGGTTGCTGAGATTCAGATGGACGGAAAAGTGGGTAAACTCAAATACGTTGAGGGGATCAAAGGGTTTAAGGCTGAGCGTTTTGCTGAGTACAATCGCGACTCTGAAAATGTTTGGTGGGATGGCTTGAGCGGTTCATGGCAAAATGCCGTTGCAGCTCCTCATCCGGACCCTGTTTCTGGTATGCACTGTTGGCACCATAAGGTTATGTTAGAGCCTGCTCAGCCGGGTGACAAGATTGGTGATATATTTGTAAATTATGACAATAACCTCAAAGTGTATCAAGCATGGAGAGACACGTTGACTCGTGGATTGGATTCTAACTCAACCATTCGTCGTCCTCGCCATATCAAGCGACCTTGGGTTACTCTTGATCCAACCGCATACGATGTTACTATCAAGTCTTAGGACTTGATACCTTTTTATAAACTTCTTCTCTCATGTACTTTTCAGTCAGATAAGCTACAATCCCATCACTATTTAAAGGTCTGATTAATGGATGAAATCATCGCACGCAGTAATATTTATGCCCTTCTTTCTCGGATATTGCTTCAAGAGCTAGACGTTGAAATTTTGGATACGCTTATAAATGATAAAACGGTTTTAGAATTTTTGCCCCATTGGAATGAGTGGGAATTGCGAAACACTATGTCCAATCAAAAGCTTTTGGAAGAATATTTAAATCCTGATTTTACGAATCTTTCATTGTTACACTTAGTCCCTTATGAAACATTTTATACGCGTGCAGATCAAATGATCGAGACAGGTGGCGCAAACCCGGTTACCGATATGTACAGTGCATATGACTTTGTTGTAGATTACGGCATTGCACGTGTTGTTTCCTCGGATCATATTGGTGTTGAACTTGAATTTATGCACCACTTGTGTCAAGCACAAATAAAAGCGATAGAAGAGGGTGATACTGACTCTGCTGTAGAATTGCAATCTGTGCAACATCGATTTTTAAATACCCATTTGCTGCAGTGGGCACCAATGTATCTTATAAATATGAAATATGAATCACGTACTCCTTTGTATTATGATGTAGCAGAAATGGCACTAGAGTTTATACTCTCGGACAATGAAATGTTAAGTGCGGGTATACCTAAAGTTTCATGAGTCTTTTAATACTCTCTCCAAGTTCATGTGTCAGAGCGCTGAGTGTCAATTCGATTTGTACCCATTGTGCCGATATCTGTCCGACTGGGGCGATAAGCATTGCAGGACGTTTGCCCTCTATTAATCAGGCACAATGTGTCGAATGTGCCGGATGTGTTGCAGTGTGTCCTACGGAGGCCTTAAAAATCGATGATTTCAGTGCTACCGATTTTTTCTTTTCGTTTGTATCAGATGAACAAAATCTTATTTCGTGTCAAAAAAACGTACCTTGTATCGCTGCTTTGAGTAGTGAACAGTTAATCGCTTTTGCTCAAATGAAAGAAGGAGTTGTCCTCGATACAGGGCATTGTGGACAATGTGAGATTGGAGAAAATATTTTATCTGTTATGATGAATACTGTTGAAAACTCTAATTATTTATTAGAAGCGATCGAATCACCTTACAAGATTCAAACTAAAAATATTGCGTTTATTGATATGAAGGTGCCTGAAGAAAAATCAGATCGGCGTGACTTTTTCAAGAACTTTCATTTACGCGGTATTGGCAAAGCACGCAGTGATTTTGAAAAAGAGATCCAGCGGACAACCGATGAATTTGTACAATATACAACTGACAGTTCCGATACAAAAGCATTACGTACAAAAAAAATCACCGATCGCCGTAAGCTCTTTTTTACCGCATTAAAGCGTTTTGATATACCTAGCGAGTTTCATGTGGTAGAAAGTGAAAAAATCATTTTTACCTCTCAAAAACTTTTGGATGAGGAACTGTGTACCGCATGTGAAATGTGTCACCGGGTGTGTCCAACGGGGGCATTGACTTCGGACATGCGCAATTCAAAAATTGACTTTGACCCTTTTTTATGCGTTAAATGCCATCTGTGTCATGATGTATGTGAACCTAATGCGATCACTCTTTCAACATCATATAATCTAAAAGAGTGGTATGTGCCCAGTGTTCAAAATTTGGCTACATTCGCTGTACGCCGCTGTAATGAATGCGATGGGTTGTTTAGTTCCGTTGCAGGTGAAAAAATTTGCCGCCGCTGCCGCCTCGAAGAGGAAGAAGCGCGTGAGCTTTGGGGGTTATAAATGATGAATGATGACAATTCCATAACAGTGGAAACAGCACTTTATGGCTATATTGCGGAAGAAGCGCATAGCAGTCGTTTTTGTGCAATTGTAAACAAGTTGTTTAAAGGTAATAATGTCAATGCAATGGCGATTCCTATGAACATACGTCCTGATGATGTCACGTTTACAATTTCTCAAATGCGTGGCTCTAAACTAAGCGGTGCGGTGATTTCGATGGAATATCAAGAAGAGGCTTTTGGGCTGCTGGATAATGCTTCTGCAATGGCGAAAGAGGCAGGATATTGCGATTTTATTCGCATTGTGGATGGAAAACTCATAGGTGAGCTTATTATGCCAAATGCTTTGGAAAAGTTTGCGCAAAGCGATGAGTTTCAGGATGACATCGCACTTAATTCGATGACACACTATTTTTATGAATTAACAACAGGAGAATGCAATGAATAAAGCAGATTTTAGTGATTTAAAAGCAGAATTTGATCAATTTGTACGTGAAAAATGTGATACTGAGGGTTGTGATGCAACCGGTGAAAGTACTCCTGATGATGAACCGGTCCCTGGTTTTGTGGATGAATTAACGGATAAACTCCTCTCGCCGTTTCACAGCGGTGTTTATTTGTCACGTTTAGACATTAAACGAGTTGCTGAAGCGATTGATGAATCAATTCCTATTAAAGAACGTAAAAGAATGTTACAGGCCCTTTTTCGACATACAACCCGCAAAGCCTATTTACGAGGTGCATTTGATGAGTTTAATCGTCATTTTGGGGGACGTATTTTGATTTATACTGAGCTTAGCGAAGCATTCCCAGCATCTAAAGCAATTTTTGATGAAAATATTGCTAAAATCAAAAAAACACAAAAAATACTAGATCAAATTGTTGAAGATTATGAAGAAATTGAACCAACAGATGAGCCGATGATGGTGTAGTTAGTAAAAGGTATTTGGCCAAAATTTATAACTTTTGATTAAAGGATTACAGCGGTGCAGAAGTTTAAATGGCGATTTCAGCTGTTAATGGCGTTGTTGGTACTATTCGCGTCCGCTGTACTTACCAGTTTTTATATTTATGAAGAAGAAAAAAGCGCATCCGTAC
Source organism: Campylobacterota bacterium (assembly GCA_023379705.1). Lineage (GTDB taxonomy): Bacteria > Campylobacterota > Campylobacteria > Campylobacterales > Sulfurimonadaceae > Sulfuricurvum. The sequence continues at coordinate 24,629 of JAMCPS010000010.1, read as the reverse complement.
GTGCTGAAACTTCTGCTAAATACATCACAACTGTTTACCGCTCTATTGTTGATGATTTGGGACATACGTATAAATATCGAGCATATGGTAATCTTCTAATTTCTGGATTCAAGGAAGCTTTCTCAGCGCAAGATCGAGAAAAACTCTATAGTTTGATTCAGCATCGTTATAAAACGATGCAAGATGAGAACAGCCATTTGAAGATTATGCAGTTTCACGCTCCGGGTGGTATGTCCATTTTACGTGTACATGAAAAAGAAAAATACGGTGATAATATTGCTGATAAGCGCCCACTGGTTCAGCGCGTACATACGACAAAAGAGATTCATAGCGGTTTTGAAGGGGGAATAGCCGGGGTAGCGTATCGGGTTATTGTCCCCTATTTTGATGACAAACGCTATATTGGTGCGGTTGAATTTGGAGTGGATGTCGACTACATCAGTAAACAGATCGAAAAAACTGCCGGCGTAAAAAGCTTATTTTTACTTCATGAATCACGTATTGCCGCTGCATCCCTTCGAAGTGAGTATAAGTTTCACATTGGGCAATATCATCCTATAGAGATGGAGCCTGAACTGTATGGAATTCTTAAGCGCTATAGCAAGGACAATTTAAATAACGAAAAAAGAATTATCAATTATGAAAATCACCATTATGAAATTATCCCTATCCATTTAAAAGGGGATGATGGAAAAGAGATGGGGATATTTCTGTGTATCAATGATATAACTGACGGATATCATCAGCTATCACGTACTATTTTGGGCAGTTTGCTTATTACGGCTGTTTTAATTATCCTTTTTCTTGGAATTAACGAATCGGTTGCACGAATATTTATGAAAAGAGTCCGTTTTCAAGAAGAGTACATTGAAACCATACTCAATTCACAATCCAATATTATCATCGTAACGGATGACCGTAATATCGTTTATGTTAACAATGCTTTTTTAGAGTATTTCCATTACCGCACATTAGAAGATTTTAGTAAAGATCATGATTGTATTTGTGACTTATTTCAAAGTACAGAATCGGATGGCTATTTGTTACCGGTTATTGATGGGATGCGATGGACAGAGTACATTATGGCACACAGTGGTCGTGAACATAAAGTGAAGATGACAGTGGATGGCAAAGCATCAACTTTCATCGTGACCGTTAAGAGGATAGAACACGATAAGGAACTCCGTTATGTTGTTGTATTTAGTGATATAACTGAGCTCAATGAATTAGCAACGATGGATAGGTTGACGCAGGTGACTAACCGATTTGAGTTTGACAAAATATTGGAACATTCACTTTCAGTATCCCGTCGATACAAAAGACCCCTTTCTGTCCTTTTATTGGACATTGACCATTTTAAACAGATCAATGATCGATTTGGACATTTGATAGGGGACGCAGTTCTTAAAGCGCTCAGCGAGCTATTGCGCAAGCAAATTCGTGAAAGTGATGTGGTTGCGCGATGGGGAGGGGAAGAGTTTATGATTCTTTTACCGGATACTCCGTTGCCCTCAGCGATCAAGATGGCGGAAGCGTTGCGTCAGAGAATAGAGGTTAATAGTTTTGAAACCATCAAGTCATTAACTTGTTCCATTGGTGTGGCAGAGTTTAATCCTGTTGAAGAAGCGGACGATTTATTTAATCGAGCCGACGAGAAGTTGTATGCGGCTAAAAAAGGTGGGAGAAATCGGATAGTGGCTTAAAAAGCCGATATTTTTATGAAAGCCTGCCAAACAAGGGCAGCACTGATACCTGCTGCAAAGCCAGCCACAATATCATCCCCCATCACTCCCCATCCACCTTTTACATTACGATCGATCCGTCCTATTATAGAGGGTTTTTTGATGTCGTAAATGCGAAAGAAGATAAAGCTGAGTGCTATTTGCACGGCAATTCCATTTTCCCATAGGGTTAGATCACTTAAAGTAAACATAATACCAGGTGCAATGGAAAGGGCAAACCACATTCCTGCCAATTCATCGATAACAATTCTTTGATTATCATGTATACCACTTTGCAATTCATAGCGGTCAATGCTTTTAATAGCAAAAAGAGTAATCAGCAAGGTGAGTAAAAAAAGGGTTTGAGGTCCTAAAAAAATCAAAACAGCTATTCCTATAGGAAGGGAAACGAGTGTACCAATAGTTCCGGGGGCTTTTGGTGAGTGTCCGCTGTAAAAGAGAGTAAGAAAAAACCAATCTAGTTTCATGAGTAAGCCTTAGGTAAGTGAAGTGGTTTGATAAAGCTTCATGAGCTCTACGTAAAAGTCTCGTTCGCTGTGCTCTTCGAGGAGGCCATTAACAGGCATAATATCGTAATAGAGTTTGGCTAAGTTTTTAAATCGATTTGGATACAAAGAGGAAACTATCAGTGAAGATATCTCTTTACGTACCAATACGGCAGGGGGAAGTAAACCTTGTTTCATGAGTTCAAGTATCGATTCGGAATGGTAGGAAATGTGGTGATGATGTCCGTGAGGGCAAGTTTGAATACTAACGAGTGTTTTACACATATTGCAGTAAACGTATTCGCTGGACATAGATACTTCGATATCTATCCCTTTCATGCGATCAATAACAGACTTGTTCGCATTTCGGTCATAATACATTCCAATTCCAGCATGATTTTGTCCAATCATAAGACGGTTACACCCGTAGTTTTTTGCTACTATGGCATCCAAAATAACTTCATTGCTTCCGGCAAAAATATAGCTATTTTCAAGAGGGACAACAATGACTCGGCTGAAAGGTAAATAGTTTTTTATGAAGAACTGAAGCACATCATGTCGAAGTTCATAGCTTAAGTTGGCAGAATTGTAAGGTTTGAGTAAAAAGATAACAATGAGATCCGTACGCTCTAAACTTTGGCGAATAAGACGCTCGTGTGCACGGTGCAAAGGATTTGCTGCCATAAATATGGCAGTTGTATGCTTGGCTGCTATTTGATCCTGCGCATTTTTTATCGTTTGGCGTATGGAAGTGATGGAAGTGACATCTATAATATAATCGCCCGATATGGCGTATTTTCCAAGTCGTTTGTAAGTGGAGTTTACACCTGGATGAGAGAGATCTTCGGTGCCGTATATTTGACGCAAACGTTTTAAGGGATCAATAGCAAAAACTTCGTCTACGGTAATTTCACCTACGACTTCTTGATCGCATACAAGCTCTAGTATTTCCCCCTTTTTGGTACTTAAAAGAATCGTCTCATTGGTTTTACCGTTGGGAGAAAGAATGAGAGGAAACGGAAAGGTACTTCCATTAAACATACCTTTTTCAAGTACTTGAATGCATTGCTGCTCATTCATTAGCTGTGTTACGGGTGCAAGCATGCCTGATTTGAGCAATGCGAGAGCAGAGAATGCCTCTTGGTCAATGTAAAGAGCTCTATTTTTTCTTAATGATGCCATATTTTTTTCTTTTCTCCCACAAGCTTTTTCGTGAAATTCCTAGTTTTTTTGAAAGTTCCGTATCCGGAAAACGGTTTTGAAAATTAAGCATAATGTATTTGACGTATTCTTCAATCGGCAAAATTTCACCTTGATCAAAGAGATGATTTTCGCTCTTGACTTCAATCATACGAAAGGGTGCATGATCAATGTAGTCGGTACTGGAAATGATGCATTGACGTTTTTCTAACAGTTCAAATAGCGTTTTATGGTCACTCTTTTTGAAGTTTTGAAAATCAGTAAGATAAAGGATACTGTTTATTGGCAATGAAATGATGTCTTGTAGAGCCTTAGTTGAGCTTAATGAAACAAATTGAAGCGTTTTATTTTTGTGTTGAGCATAACGAAAGGCAAAAGCATCGGCATATTTTTGGTATCCGCTGCAAATCATTACAGGAAGTTCTGTTTTATCAAAATCTTCCTCAATTTTAATGCCATTAAACATGTGGGCTAAATAGCGTTCATGAGTTTTGTTTTGGCGGCGAAGTCGTTCGTGATTCTGGAAATGTTGAATTTTACGAATCAGTTCTTCGATCATGAAAGGTTTAAGAATGTAATCTTTTGCCCCCGCGGCGAGCGGCTTAGAAACAGTATCATTGCTGACGTATGACACCATTAAGATAACAACGGCATCTTTATACGCTTCAATTACGGGATAAATATCATGTCCGCTGATATTCGTCGAGAGAAGAACGACATCATAAGGGACTCCTTTTAGCGCTTCTTTGGTTGAACTGCTAATGTCACAGTTGTGACTTAGGTCGCTGAGTTTTGAAGCAATACTTTGTGCGAGATAGATCTCATTTTCTACAATTAATACATTCATCCGTTTATCCAATCAAAATAGTGTAACGAAGCGGTAGCAATGACGCCCACTCCTTCTTGACGCCCAATGAAACCTAGGTGCTCTGTTGTGGTCGCTTTTATGTTTAAGCGTGCTGGGTTAAGGTTCATCAGCGGTGCGAGTGTTTTTCGCATTTGCTCTTTATAAGGGCTAACTTTTGGTACTTGCGCGATGATAGTGATGTCTGCATGTGCAATCACAAAGCCGAAATGGTGAATTTTTTCTACGCATCGCTGCAATAATACTTTTGAGTCAATGTTTTTGTAGTTTTCATCGGTATCAGGGAACAACATCCCAATATCCCCCATACATGCTGCACCTAAAAGGGCATCGATAAGGGCATGAATGGCAACATCGCCATCACTGTGTGCTTTAAATCCATAAGGGGATTCAATTTCAACGCCTCCTAAAACCATCTGTTTGCCATCTTCAAAAGGGTGGACATCAAACCCATTACCTGTAAAGTTCATAGGCGATGGAGCACCTAAGCACTCTAGTACTGCAAGATCATTGATGCGAGTGATTTTATCGGCACGCAGATCACCTTCCACATAATGGCGTGTTCCCCCATGCGCAACAATGGCACTGCTTTCATCCGTGTAATCCAACGGTGTATCAAGAGCCGCACGCAGCACAGCCGTACGCGAAAGTTGAGGCGTTTGAATTCGTTTGATGGCCTCACGTGTAATGGTTTCATCTCCATACACAATCGTGTCGTTAATACCAAGCGTCGGTACGATGCAGTCCGCATACTCTTTAGCATCGATGAGACGCATTATTAGATCAGGATCAATGCAGGCTCTGGCTATATCACTGACAAGGACATAGGGAGTATTTACGTGCGCCAATGCATTGCGCAAAGAGTGTTGACGCGTCTCTCCTCCCTCTACAATGGTAACATCACACATTTTCTGCATAAAAGTGAGTTCTTCAGGATGAGCAACGACAATAATATTGGCAAACGTAAACATTTTGCTGATACGATTGGTAACAAACAACCAAAGCGGGTCGTGACCAATTCGTAGCCATTGTTTTTTTACGGGGATCTTGAAACGACTAGAGTTACCCGCAGCGAGAAGAATAAGTGTCAAATCAGACAATTTATATCCTATTTATTACATAATGTTACGAAATTATACACTCGAAAAGCTTTTTTTTATCTTCTTTATGTAAAATTGCAAAGATAACAAGATCGTTATGCGGGTAAAAAGTTTTCCTAAAAGTTCTTGAAATTTTTAATATACATTGAAACCGATAAGACCCTTTTAGGGGGGATTATTTATAAGTCCACTATAGCTTTATGCAAGACCAAGGAGATAATATGAGAACCGAATGGGTCGCTAAACGACAAAACGATGCATCACCAACTCAAATGTATTATGCCAAACAAGGCATTATTACAGAAGAGATGGAGTACATAGCAAAGATTGAAGATCTTGATCCAGAGCTAATTCGCAGTGAAATAGCACGTGGCCGCCTGATTATTCCAGCCAACATTAATCATGCAAATCTTGAGCCTATGGCGATCGGGATTGCCGTTCGTTGTAAGATTAATGCAAACATTGGTTCATCTGCAATTGCGTCTGATGTACAAGGTGAAATTGAAAAAATTCAAGTTTCTCAGCATTACAAAGCCGATACGGCAATGGACCTCTCTACGGGTGGGGATCTTGATGAGATTCGTCGTGCGGTTATCGGGAACTCAAAAATTCCGATTGGAACAGTGCCAATTTATCAGATTTTACACGATGTAAATAACAAGATTGAAGACATGAGCATTGAAAAAATGCTCGAAGTCTTAGAGCGTCAAGCACAGCAAGGGGTGAGTTATTTCACGATTCATGCTGGGTTCTTACTCTCAACAATGCCAAAAGTGGCAAAACGCAAAATGGGAATCGTCAGTCGCGGCGGTTCACTCATGGCGGCATGGATGATGCACTATCATCGTGAAAATCCATTCTATACAGCTTTTGATGAGATTTTGGACATTTGTGCACGTTACGACGTATCACTTTCTCTTGGGGATTCTCTTCGTCCTGGCTGTTTGGCAGATGCATCGGATGATGCACAACTTAGCGAGCTCAAGGTTTTGGGTGAGTTGACGTTACGTGCATGGGAAAAAAATGTACAGGTTATGATCGAGGGTCCGGGACACGTTCCTCTTAATCAAATCGAACGTAACATGAAAATTCAGCGTGAATATTGTCATGAAGCACCTTTTTATATTCTAGGGCCACTGGTAACCGATATTGCAGCGGGATATGATCATATCAGTTCTGCAATCGGTGCGGCTGTTGGCGGCTGGCACGGAGCTTCTATGCTGTGTTACGTTACCCCAAAAGAGCACTTGGGATTGCCGAATGCTGAAGATGTCCGTAACGGGATTATCGCGTATAAAATCGCGGCACACGCAGCCGATATCGCACGCGGACGCAAAGGTGCACGTGACATTGATGATGAGATGAGTGATGCTCGTTATGCCTTTGACTGGAATAAGCAATTTGAACTTTCATTGGATTCAGAACGTGCTCGTGAGTACCATGATGAAACATTGCCACAGGATGTTTTCAAAGATGCAGAGTTTTGTTCCATGTGCGGACCGAAGTTTTGCAGTTACAAAATTACACAGCAGATTATGGATAATCCAGAATCAATGGCATGGATTGCCCAAGAAGAGAAAAGCGCTGCTTTAGTAGACTAAATATTTTAAGGATATAAAAATGACAGAAGAAATAGTAAAATCAGCTTTATCTAAAGTAACCTATCCAGGATTCACAAAAGATATCGTTGCATTTGGATTTGTAAAAGAGATCAAAATCGATGGTAAAAATGTCAATGTAACCATTGATATTACCTCAAGTGCAGCGGAAGTAGCTCAACAAATCACAACGGAAGCCACGGATGCGCTTAAGGCTGCGGGTGCATCGGATGTTGTGATTAATGTTCAAGCACCAAAAATGCCAAAAGAGAGTTCTTCAAAGGGTAAAAACCTTGCCCCTCAAGTTAAAAACTTTATTATGGTCAGTTCTGGTAAAGGCGGAGTCGGTAAATCAACAACATCGGTAAATCTTGCTATCGCACTTGCAATGCAAGGGAAAAAAGTAGGCCTTTTGGATGCAGACATCTATGGACCAAATATCCCGAGAATGTTAGGTGTTGAGGGAATGAAACCCGAAGTTGTAGGGAACAAAGTTCTTCCTATTAAAGTATACGGCATTGAGATGATGTCTATGGGCTCATTGATGGAAGAGGGACAAGCGCTTATCTGGCGTGGTGCAATGATCATGAAAGCCATTGAGCAGTTCTTGCGCGATATTATGTGGTCAGATTTGGATTGTTTGGTCATCGATATGCCTCCGGGTACAGGTGATGCACAGTTAACATTGGCACAAGGTGTTCCTGTTACTTTGGGTATTACGGTTACAACACCACAAAAAGTAGCATTGGACGATTCACGCCGCAGTTTGAATATGTTCCAAAAATTAAACATTCCAATTGCAGGTATCGTTGAGAACATGTCTGGATTTATTGCTCCGGATACGGGTGTAGAATACGACATTTTTGGCAAAGGGACATCCGATGAGATGGCAAAAGAGTTTGATACGACTATTTTGGCACAAATACCTATAGAGCCATCGGTTCGTACGGGTGGAGATGACGGAAAACCGATTACTTATTGTGTACCAACATCTGAGACAGCAAAACGCTACATGAAAGCGGCAGAAGATGTTTGGGCAGCGATTGAAAAAATTAATGCAGAGGGTGGCGTTGACAATCAAGCCATCCAACCAAATACTCCTCCGGGTGTATCTGCATGTTCTACTGCTGCAGCGGCTCCAAAGCAAGAAGCCGTGGCTTCTAGTGGCGAAAGTTGTGGTACTGGATGCGGGTGTCACTAAGGTTTTACCCAAAATTTATTTTAAAACGTTTATAATCTACCCTTCTTTATGAAGGGTAATTATTTATGAAATTAAAAACGAAAATTTCTTTCCTCTTGTTCTCTTCCTTATTCCTTCTATTTGTTGCAATTTTTTACAATAGCATTGTTGATTTACGTAATGCTTCGGCCAAAAGTGCTGAATCACAGGCTTTAGCAACGGCTAAAGTTATTGAAGCCGGACTTACAGCGCACATGGTTTCAGGAACAATGGATCAGCGTGATACTTTTATTAATCAAGTTACTTCTTTAGAAAATATGAAACAGTTATGGTTGGTACGTTCTTCAAAAGTATCCCACCAATATGGAAAAGGCCCCTTCGCAGAGGATCCTCGTGATGGTATTGATAAATCAGTTCTTGAGAGTGGTGAGACGGTTATTGAAAGCACTGGAGGTATATTTGAAGATGCTACGGTACGTTTATCGATGCCGTATAAAGCAACGGTTAATGGAAAACTTGATTGCCTAAGCTGCCATGATGTTAAATCAGGTGATACTCTTGGGGTAATTTCGATTGAAATGAAGACGAATGATTTAAAGGCTTTAAGCTATCGTAATATTATTATAGGTTCTTTATTACTGATGGTTCTTTTCGGCGGAATGATTTATTTCCTCTACAAAAAAGTTCTTATCTATTTCGATCGCTTTGAGGCAATGGGCAAATGCGCGCGCTTGGTACAGAATGGAGATTTAACAGCTCGAGTTCCACCCGAACTCAGCGATGATCATGATGCCAAGGCATTAAATACATTAATAGAAAAATTTCAAACATCCTTAGTAACCATAAAAGAAAATTTATCAGGAATTATTCATATTGATGCGGTTGCTGATCCACTGGACGCTATAATTGATGGAAGTGTACGTTTGAATGATATCGCTGGATTTACACATACACTTCACCGTGATGCGAATGCTCACGAAGCATATGTTCACATTGCGCACCATTTTTCGGATAGGTTTAAAATAGATGATATTAATTTGATTACCTATAATCCCCTTTCTCAAGAAACTCAAATAGTATATGAAAAGAAAGAGATATTGTGTGATGCGCAAAGCGGATGCAGAGCCGCGCGAACTGGGGAGACCGTTGATTCCTCCATGCCAGATGGCATCTGTCCTAAGATGATCATTCCTAATGAGCATTATGTTTGTGTCCCTTATGCTATTAATGGCGCATCTACTTTGGTTGTGTCCATGGTAAGTGATAAAAAAAGTATGCTTAATAATGTTCGTGAAGCTACTCATGTTGTGGATGAAACCCTTCATGCAATAGGCGGAGAAATCGCACACCATCAAATGCGTGAGGATATACAAAAACTACAACGTATTGATCCTTTAAGTGGATTGTATACAAAGAACTTTTTGTTAGAGCGGATGTTTATGATTGTAAAGGAATCGAAGCGTACGGCAATCCCGTATGGTGTTATGATTTTGAATGTGGATGATTTTACGACGATTAATAATGTCTATGGAGAAAAAGTAGGAGATGAAACGATTCGTATTATTGGACGAACACTGTTGGACTCATTACGTGAAAGCGATGTTATTGCACGTCTTTCAGGGGATGAGTTTGCGGTTTTATTGTACGATTGTGATCCGATGCACGTCAATAACGTTGGAGAAAAAATACGCTCTCTTTTTGCCAATAAAAAATTGAAAGCACACTCAAGCGGCTTTATCAAGACGATGAGAATCGGTACGGCTATCTTTCCTCAACAGCACAAGGATATCGCACAGTGTTTGGCCTATGCACGTTTGGCTATGAATGAAGCAAAGCTTGAGGGCGGGAATAGAAGCGTTAAATTTCATACAAGACTGCTGGAATCAAATTAATGGATACATCAAGGAATTAGTTTCCTTGTAGACCTTCAGACTACTTTGGATTAATATAATATGAATTACATATACAAAGGCATTATGTATGTAGTTTTATGGAGTGTTTAAGGGGAAGTATACACTCCAAGGAGTGTGGGATAGTTTTAGAATGCATCTCCTCCGGTGAAGAGTCTTGGTTCGAATTCGATAACACGATTACGCCCTGTGTGCTTCGCCTCATAAAGAGCAAGATCAGCGAATTTGATCACTTTCCAGATTGAATCAGCATCGCTAGGAAAATGGGAAATTCCGATACTCAAAGTTTTTTCAACGGTATCACTGCCAAATTGATATTTTTTAGCAGCAAAAACAGTACGAATTTTTTGTGCAACTTGAAGAGCTCCTTCTGATGTTGTATTGTGTAATAAGACTAAGAACTCTTCACCGCCATAACGGATTGGGAGATCTGATTTTCTGACGTTTTGTTGTAAAATTTCGGCCAATGTTTTGATGACGACATCGCCTGAATCATGTCCATAAGTATCATTCACCATTTTAAAATAGTCAATATCAATCATAAGGATTGAGTAGGTAAGGTGTGAACGTAATGCTTGCTCAGTAGTTTTATCAATAAATTCTTCTAAAAATCGGCGATTGTAGAGATGTGTCGCTCCATCGCGCAGTGAAGAATCACGAAGTTTGTCCATGAGAGTTCTGCTTTCAATAACCGCTTTTGCTGCTTCAAAATAGTTTTTAATACTAGGCAAAACGAGATTGAGTGCTTCTATCGTTGTTGTATTTTTTGCAGAATACGAGAGAATAAGAGCCAAGTCATCATTAATATTCAGAGGAATGCACGTATATTCTTTGTGATCAACAGAACAATTTTGGCATATATTAGGAAAATCAGTTGAATAGATATCACTATTGGTACGATAAGCACGGCACTCCATAGCATCTTGATCAACAATTGGAAGACAGAAACTTGAATGATCCGTAATGTAAATAAGCTTACGTTCTTTACTCTTTTTTTCTACTTCATACAATGCAAAATGGGTGAAATGAAATCTTTCTTGAAGCACGTAAATAAATCGATCATAAATAGCTTCTTTGCTGCTGTCAAGTTCAATGGTCTTTTTGAATTTATAAACATCAGAGAGCTCTTTAATAATTATTCCAGTCGAATTAAGGGGATCAGAACAAGAAATATTTGAACGAGACATAAAAGTACTAAGATTGTCTCTAATTCCTGAAAAAGTCTCTTCCATTTTTTCAAAGAGGGTATTCATTTGTTCCGCTACTTCACTTCCGGCATCTTTGAGTGTTGTTTTAAAACGGTAGGTAAAGTCCCCGTTACGAGCGCGTTTTATCCCTTGCTGCAAATTTTCGAGTAAATGGATGTAAGGTTTGAAATAATGATTGGTGACCCATAATGCAACGATTAAAAAGAGAAGATTGATACCAAAAATTTTAGCAATGGTCATAGCGCCTGTTTGACGAACATCGTTAATATTGAATTCCATACTTATGGCACCTAATACTTCTCCCTCTTGTGCGTTGTGACAACTTAAACAGTTCGGATTGTCATTTGCAGAGGCTATATAGGGGATAGTAACACGTAAAACTGCATTTTTAGAGTCTTCGGTTATTTTTTGGGCAGATATACCTTCTTTAAGAACTTTACGATCAATTGCATCTCTGGGACGCTCATTTGGTATTCCCATACCATGTTGCGCAATTACGTTGTCTGATCTAACAATCCATAGTGATTGAACATCCTTGAGGTCGGAAATATTAGAAAGAAAAAACTGACGTTTATCCATTACCTCATTGACCATATGTGCCGTCAATCCGTCTCGAACGATTTCAGCGGTCATTTTGGATTTTTCAATAGCATTGCTATAGCCGTATTCACGAAAGTTGAGTGCAACGTTTGTGATGGTGGCAATGGCAAGTCCGATAAGCATTAGAGCAACAATAAAAAGAATTTTATGATTGGTTTTCATAGGTAATTATTTCCTTTTAACGATTTATTTTAATAAAATTAAACTAAAGAAATTAGGTTAGCTAAATAGAGGTTAAAATTGTTTTAAAAAAGCAATATTTTGTAAAAGTATTACTCGACAGTAACACTTTTAGCAAGGTTTCGCGGCATATCAACATCATTACCTAAACGAATTGCAATTTCCATTGAAAGGAGTTGTAAAACAACCATCATTTCAAAAAATTCTAACATGTAGTCATCGCTGATCTTGGTACGAATATGATCATCTGCTTTGTCAAAATCCAAGGGACTGATGGAACAGATAGTAGAGTCACGTGCGCTTAGTTCTTCGATGTTACTTTTGGTCTTTTCATAAAGTTTATGTTGTGGAAGCAGGGCGATGGTAAAAAGCTCAGGATCGGCGAGAGCAATAGGACCATGTTTCATCTCTCCGCTAGGGTATCCTTCGGCATGAAGATAGCTGATTTCTTTGAGTTTGAGTGCTCCCTCAAGTGCAAGCGGGAAAAATACATCACGTCCAATAAAGAAGAATCCATGTCCATGTAAATAGCGTTTGCTCAGACGACTTAATTGTTCGTGTAATTCTGGGTCCACGGCTACAGTTGATGGAAGGGTACGTAGAAGACGAATTTGGCGCGTGATCTCGGCAGTTTCCAGTGTTTTGCGTTTGGTGGCTAAAAACAAGCTCAACATCCATAATACACATACTTGGGTGGCAAAAGCTTTGGTTGATGCAACCCCTTTTTCAATACCGGCACGAGTGAGGATACTCGCATCTGCCAAACGAACCATAGATGAATTGTCCACGTTACAAATAACCATTGTTTTTAAGCCGAACTTTTTAGCCATTTTGAGACTTTCCAAGGTATCAGCGGTCTCTCCGCTTTGGCTGATCACAAGGAAGAGTGTATCGGGAGTCAAGAATGGCTCTCGATAACGAAATTCACTTGCGATTTCAACGGATGTGCGAATTTTGGCATGTCGCTCGAGTAAATAGCTGGCACTGAGGGCTGCATGGTAGCTTGTCCCGCATGCGCAGAGCTTGATCTCATTAATTCCATCAAAAAGTTTAGGGTCTAATTCCTCAAAATTAATGCTATCATCTCTCAATCGTCCTAGTAAGGTATCGGATAGGACGGTTGTTTGTTCATATATCTCTTTCTCCATGAAAAAGCGGTAACCTTCTTTCTGAGCAGAAAGCTTGTTCTCACTTAAGGGAGTAAAATTGAGTTTGACAGATTGATTTTTTTCATCAAAAAGTGCAATTCCCTCGGCTGATGCATATCCATAATGACCATCTTCAAGATAGATTACTTCATGGCATTTGCCAATCATGGCAGCATCAGAGGAACCGAAAAGGGTTTCTCCCTCCGTATTGCGTCCGATAATCATCGGTGAACCGTGTTTGGCAAAATAAATAGTATCGTCAACCGAAGCATTTACTAATAATATGGCGTAAGCACCTGAGAGCTCATGCAGTGTTTTGCTAAATGCTTCAAACGGTGTTGAGGCAGTTTTGAGATGAAATTCAAAAAGATGGACAATGACTTCGGTATCGGTTTGACTCAAAAATTTAACGCCATGACTTGTTAGCATAGTTTTAAGTTCTTGGTAGTTTTCAATGATTCCGTTGTGCACGACACAAGAGTTCTTTCCAACATGAGGATGCGCATTGAGTTCTGTTGGTTTACCATGGGTGGCCCAGCGCGTATGCCCTATGCCAACGGAAAAACCTTGTGTCTCAAAGCCTTGCGCTTTTTCTTCGAGATTGATCAGTTTTCCAACCGCTTTGAAAAGAGAAAAATGGTGTTTTTGCAATACTGCGATACCGGCAGAATCGTAGCCGCGATATTCTAACTCGCGAAGCCCGTCAATCAAAATTTGTTTAACGGGCTTTTTTCCGACATATCCAACGATTCCGCACATATTTTATTCTCCTACCAACTTGGCAATAATTTGACGTGCATTATCGCACATTCTATTTTGTTTCTCGATTAAAAAGTGGTCACGGGTAGTGTTTTTATTGGTATGAATTTTTGCTGTGGCTATATTGATATTAGCTTCATCAAATAATTGCACAAAATAGGCCAACAGCCCGCGCTGATTGGTTGTGTTTAGATTGAGTTGCGCATAGTGTATTGAGTGGTCGCAATCCAGTGTAATTTCTTTGGGTTTAATAATAGGTTTAGGAAGGTCGAGTTTTTTGGACATGTCAAAGGCATCTTCGACGATGAGTTCAATTTGTTCCATCGTCCCCTCTTTTGGACGTTGTAAAAACTCTATTTTAAAGTATTTGATTCCATCAAAAAGGGTAAAAATATCCATAGAAGCGACATCAAGGTAGCTCAGCTTGCCCAAGAGGTAGCCTAAGTTTAGGGGAATTTTACGGAAAATATGAATGATCAGTCCTCCATCAATATTGAGCGCATAGGTGAAACTTTGACATTCAAACGCCTCTTTGGAAATATTGATGATTTCGCTGGGTGTATGTTTAAAAAAGAAAAAATTGGATTCAATCGCGAGGACTTTTTTTTGCTCACTTCGGTTAAGGAGAGAAAAATCAAGATCAGCGATAAGTTTACGTTCTTTTTGCTGGCGTTTGGCGGCATCGGTGATCCGATCGTTTTGGGAAGCGATTTCTAAAGAGGCTTCATAAAGTTCATGAAGCAAATTGGCACCAAAACTCGTATAGGTACCAGGCCCAACTCCATTGATATCGGCATAGGTGAGAATATAGAGGAGTTTGAGATTTTCGGGTGTTTTTATTTTGGCCATAAACTGATAGAGGGTTTTTTCATTGTAAATATTTTCCCGATAGGCGACGTTACTCATGGTGACATGATGACGTACCAGTAATGTTGCCCGTTCGTTTTGGGCAGCTGGTAATTTCAGGCTTTGTACAAATGGAATGATGAGTTTTGTTCCAACTTCACTGTGATCTTGTTTACGTCCTTTACCGGTATCATGAAGCAATATGACCGCTTTTAGGAGCAGTTTATCGGAAAGACTCAGTGGTTTATAGAGATTTTCAACATAAGGATCATTAATTGATTCAAGCGCTTCAATGCATTTGATCGAGTGAAAATCAACCGGATAGTGATGATAGCCGTCAAATTGTGGTAAATGCAATACTTTTTTGAAAGCACCAATGAGTTGATGCAATATTCCTGCATCATAGAAAAGTTTAAGAATGACATACAGATGATCGCGTTCGAAGAGTTTTCGTATCAGAGTATGTGTTTTTGCTTTGAGCGGATGTTTGATAGTGGTGTAGGTAAAATGAAACAGAACACTTGAATCAAATTGCCACTCTCTGTCTTCTAGATTGATTAAAATTTCCAATAAGGTATCGATGGTTGGAGTAGGCAAATTGTACGATGCATACAGGGTATTCTCCATGGCATAAAAGCCTTTGCGTATACGTGAAGTACGCAATTTGGCTGTCTGAGTTTCATCAACCAAATATATTCGGGCCATTTTTTTGACATAAATTTGAGTGAAATTATTGATACGCCATTGCGCTTCGAGCAGTTTGGTTGTTAAACGGCGTTCATCGGTAAATCCGAGCATTCTTGAAATGCGTGGCATGTATTCAAGCACCAGCTGATCTTGTTGTTTTCCTGTAAGAAGATGCAAGGCACTGCGAACACGGAAGAGCAGTTCTAAAGCGATGCGATATTCTCGATATTGTTCTTCATCAAAAAGTATGCCGATAAGTTCTTTGAGAGTACCCACCCCGTGTACTGTTTTAGCAATCCAGTAAAGCAATTGAGAATCACGTAACCCCCCAACCCCTTCTTTGATATTGGGTTGCATTGCAAACGGATATTTTGCGCGGCGTATATTTGCCTCCTCTATTTTTGCTAAAACGTATGTTTTTGGGTCGTCATGGCGAATTTGAATCAGGCGATTTTGAACAGCATTCCAGGTAAATGGAGATCCAACAATCAAACGAGACTCCATAAAAGCAGTTTTTATCGTAATATCTTCACGAGAGGCTTTTAGTAAGTCATTACTCTGATGAACACGATGTCCAAGTTTGAGTCCAGAATCCCAGGCAAGATAGAGAAACTTTTCAATGATGGCTGAATTGTTATAGCCGGCAACGTTTTCATAGACGATCATAAGATCGATATCGCTGTGAACACAAAGCTGCTCTCGTCCATAGCTTCCAAGAGCGATAAGAGCAATGGGAATATTACTGCGCATGGGAAGATAATTTCCAAACATTCGTCGCAATACGGTTTTGTACATTAAAGTAATAATGGTGTCTAATGTTCGAGTGTGTGTTACTAAAAAGTCTTTACCTTGATTACGCTCAAAAACATCAGGTAAAGAGCTTTTATAGTCATTAGTATATGTTTTAAAAATCTTCGAAATTTCAAAATCACTTGCATTTGATTCGATGAGGTCTTCAATATCTTCGGCAATACTCATGGTGGCTACTTTTTATTTAATTGTAGCGCAAAATATTTTTTTTGCAGAGGACAATGAGGATAAAAAATAAGCAGATGCTATAATGATGCTAGAATAATAAACACAATTGTAGAGGATTGAGAAGATGACTGATAACACTGTTTATAAAAGAGTTTTTGATATTCATGATCAGGTAATGGGAATGATCCGTTCAATGAAAATTCCTCCCTATCCCGCACACTACAAAAAATATTTTGACAAACTTTTTTTAGAGATAGCCGATGAACAATTGCGTAAAGATCAGCAAGACTCAGAACATAAAGCGATAAGCACCTCAAAAGATGACGAAACTAAATATATTGATATTGCAAAACGTTCGGTGATCTCTTTTACTGAGGCACACACGGATATTGCTTTAGTGGCTCAAACGCAGCAAGAATATCTTGATAACCTTTCGGCTAATACGGTGGAGAAATACGTTGCTTTTATTGAAGGTTTGAACGAGCTGAATAAAAATATGTCAGATGAACTGGACAAAGCACAATCGAAGATCAATGAATTGACATCTGATCTTCAAGAAGCACTCTCTTCGATGACGATTGATCCTCTTACCAAAGTTGGAAACCGTAAATCGTTTATGGAGGATATGGGATCCATAATCGAAGCGGGACAGAGTAAAAAATTATCAATGGTTTTGATTATCATTGATGTGGACAACTTTAAATATATTAATGATGAACATGGTCATCTGGCAGGGGATAAAATACTATATTTCCTTGCGCAAACGATCAAAACACTTATTCGTACCGCAGATAAGATTTACCGTTATGGAGGAGAGGAATTCGCAGTTGTCTTAAGTCGCTGTGATGAAAAGCAGGCTTTTGAAATAGCGGATAAACTTCGTGCAAAAATTGAGCATAGCAAGCTGTTGTATTCGGGACAAAGTGTCTATGTTACGATCAGTGTGGGAGTGACAATACACCAAATGGGAGATACATTTGACAGTATCTTGGATCGTGCTGACAAAGCTCTTTTTTGTGCAAAAAAATCCAATAAAAACTGTACCGTTCTATTGGATTGTTGATCATTAAAAACACAATTTAGCGTAAGAACATCGGTATTTCTTTCGCTATAATGCGTCAAAAATTAAGTGACAAAGATTTTAAGATGGATATTATTGAGAAAGTAAAACGTAAGGAACGCTTGACGCTGGAAGAAGCGACGGCATTGTATGACCTCGACCTCTTTACCCTTGGGGAACTCGCCGATGAGCGGCGCAAAGCACTGCACGGAAAACAAACCTTTTTCAATATTAACCGCCACATCAATCCCACCAATATTTGTAAAGATGTCTGTAAATTTTGCGCCTACAGCGCGAGTCGTAAAAACCCAAAACCATACACGATGAGTCATGAAGAGATTTTGGCCATTACGGATGATATCGCTTCGCGCGGTATTTCGGAAGTACACATCGTTTCAGCGCACAATCCTGATACGGGACTGGAATGGTATCTTGAGGTGTTTCGCAAGATCAAAGAAAAACATCCACAGCTGCATATCAAAGCACTCACGGCGGCAGAAGTTCATTTTCTAGCCGAAGAATACGGCAAAAGTTACGATGAAATCTTGGATTTGATGATTACAAACGGGGTAGATTCGATGCCGGGTGGCGGTGCGGAAATTTTTGATGAAACGGTACGCGATTATATATGTAAAGGAAAAGTAAATTCGCAACAGTGGATTGAAATTCATAAAAAATGGCATGAAAAAGGGATGAAATCGAATGTTACAATGCTGTTCGGTCACGTTGAAGATCGACATCATCGAGTAGATCACATGATGCGTATTCGTGATCTTCAAGATATTACAGGCGGATTCAACTGTTTTATACCGCTTGTGTATCAAAGTGAAAATAACTTTTTAAACGTCAAAGAATTTATTACCGCACATGAAATTCTCAAAACCATGGCAATAAGCCGTATCATCTTGGATAATGTTCCTAATCTTAAAGCATATTGGGTAACTTCCACAGTAAACTTGGCTCTTGTTGCGCAGGAGTTTGGAGCTAATGACCTGGATGGAACCATTGAGAAAGAGTCGATCAATTCTGCAGCAGGTGCAAAAAGTGCTCATGGAGTACAATTGGATGAGTATGTTGGTCTTATAAAAAACAGTGGATTTATACCCATTGAACGTGACAGTTTATATAATGTGATAAAAGCCTGGTAAGAGGAAAAGTTTATGATAGTAATGATTGATAATTATGACAGTTTCACCTATAACATTGTTCAGTACTGCCTTGAGTTGGGGGCTGATCTTAAAATTATTCGCAATGATGAAATGAGTGTTCAAGAAATTGCAGCATTGAACCCAGAAAAGTTGATTATATCTCCAGGCCCTGCTACGCCAGATGATGCAGGTGTAACACTCGAAGCGATTCGCTATTTTTCCGACAAAATCCCGATTCTTGGAATTTGTTTGGGACATCAGAGTATTGCGCAAGCTTTTGGCGGGCATGTCGTACGGGCAAACAAAATGATGCACGGTAAAACCTCCAAAATGGTACGCGAGGGCAATACGCCAATTTTTAATAAATTACCTGAAATATTTACGGCTACACGCTACCACTCTCTTATAGTGGAACAAGAAAATCTTCCAGCAGCTATTGTTCCAACAGCATATAGTCAAGATGATCATGAAATCATGGCACTGGAAATCAAAGGAAAACCGATATATGGGGTGCAGTTTCATCCTGAATCGATCATGAGTGAATTTGGGCATGAGATTCTTAATAATTTTCTGAAGTTATGAGAATAAAGCTTCTTATTTTCCTTTTAATCGTATTGCATACGGTACTGCTGCTAGCTCAAATTAGCGGTCTTTCTATCGGATATAATGAGGCAACCATACTTTATACCGATACCGATTTTTTACACCATTACATTCAATTTTTTGTAAACAATTTTCCATATAATGATTTAGCGCTTCGTTTTCCTATGATCGCATTGCATGTCATCTCTTTTTTCCTGCTGTACGGTATCAGCCGGTTTTATTTGACGAGAGAAACCGATCGATTGTGGCTGATGCTTGTTTATGTTCTTTTACCCGGTATTACGAGTGCTGCACTTGTTGTAGATCCAGCTGGATTGAAAATAGCACTCACCTTTTTGTTTGTCTATCTTTTTTTACGATTTGGGACATATGCCTACGCTTTACTCCCCTTGTATGTATGGATAGATGCTTCATTTTTACCTCTTTTCCTTGCCATCATTTTTTATGGTGTCATGATCAAAAAGTATCCTATCGCTTTATTTGCAACTGCATTGAGCATAATAGCGTCAATTCGATCGGGAATTCATATTGGCGGCACCCCTCATGGCCATTTTTTAGACGCATTGGGTATTTATGCCGCTATCTTTTCTCCGATCGTTTTTTTGTACCTTTTTTATGTGATGTATCGCCGTTTTATTACGAATGAACGAGATTTATTGTGGCTCATAGGTACGGTTGCCTTTGGGATGTCATTGCTATTGTCATTTCGCCAAAGAGTTGAAATTCAATCATTTGCCCCTTTTTTGATGCTCATTCTTCCCCTGGCCGCACAAACCTTTTTTCATACTTATCGGATACGTCTCAGGGAGTTTCGAAAACGTTATCAGTATTTATTTTATACAGCACTTGCGATCTTAGTGATAAACACATTAGCCGTTTTTTTCAATCAGTATTTTTACCGTTTTCTAAAAAATCCCACTCATCATTTTTCATATCCAATGCACGTTGTCAAAGAATTGGCAGGGCAATTACATGAAAAAAATATTACGTGTGTGCATACGGAGGATGAGAAAATTCAACTTAGGTTACGTTTTTATGGTATTGAAAAATGCAATACGATTGTGTTAAGCCAATCCCCGATGAAACAGTCCAATAAAGTTACAATTAGTTACAATAAAACTCCTATTTATATTACATATGTTTCTAAAGTACACAATTAGTTTTGATCTTCGATAAGAATTGAGTTGTATGAGCAATTCCATAGATTAGTAATGGTATAATTCCTACCAAAATATTTTCAGAAGGGGTTGCAATGGCTCAAAAAGCGATTCGTGAATTTGATGCGAAGTCAATTTTGGCAAAGCACTGGGATAAATACTTTCCAAATTTTACATATGCATATGAAACCGTTATGGTCAAAAACGGACCAGGACTAAGAGAAGCTGCAATTGATCATGCATGGCTAAATGATAAAAAGCTGGTTGCTAAACCGGATATGCTTTTTGGTAAGCGTGGTAAAAACGGACTTGTACTATTCAAGGATCAAAAACCGGGTGATGTTTCACTGGTAAAAGCAGCTGACTGGATCGATAGCAAAGCAAAAGAGAAACAAGAAGTATATTTCTCATTTGACGGTGAAACTCCAAGTGGCAATCCTTCGGTTGACTATTTGACTCATTTTATCGTTGAGCCATTCACTCCACATGAACAAGCTGAAGAGTATTATATCTCTGCTACTGTTGTCGGTGATGACGATGTCCTTTACATGTCTGCTGAAGGTGGAATGGAAGTTGAAGAGGGATGGGAAGAGAAAGTAACTGAAGTCTCTTTCAAAATCACTGAGAGCGAAGATGAAATCGCTGCAAAAATCAAAGCTAACATACCTGCTGATGTTGCAGATAAAGACAAGGCTGCATTTGCAGAATTCGCAATTGGCTTCTTCAAAGCATACCGCGAACTAAACTTCGCTTACCTTGAAATCAACCCGTTCGTTATGCAAGGTAAGAAGATTGAATTGCTTGACATGGTTGCAAAACTTGATGATACTGCTGGCTTCTTGATGGCGAATGCATGGGGTGATGTTGAATACCCGACTTCATTTGGTATGGAAGAGAAATCTCCGGAAGTTCTTGCTATCGAAGATGCAGACTCTAAAACGGGTGCCTCATTGAAACTTACACTTCTTAAGCCAGACGCTCGTATCTGGACAATGGTTGCCGGTGGTGGTGCGTCAGTTGTTTATGCTGATACGATTGCTGACCTTGCAGGTATTGAAGATTTGGCTAACTACGGAGAATACTCTGGTGGTCCGACAACGGGTGAAACCAAGTTCTACGCTGAAACGCTTCTTGATCTAATGACACGCAAAAAAGATGCAGAAGGTCGTGAAAAGATCCTTATCATCGGTGGTGCGATTGCAAACTTTACGGATGTTGCAAAAACGTTTACAGGTATCATTCAAGCATTCGAAGAATATCAAGACAAAATGAAAGAAATTGGGATGAAGATCTACGTTCGCCGTGGTGGTCCAAACTATGAAAAAGGTCTTAAAGATATTAAAGAAGCGGCTGATAGAATGGGTCTTTGGATCGATGTTTACGGTCCTGAAACACACGTAACTGACATCGTTCGCATGGCAGTAGAGGCATAAGGAGAAAAGATGGCACAACTATTTACTAAAGACACACAGGCTATTTTTTGGAATAACAATGCAAGCGCAATTCAGCGTATGCTCGATTATGATTACACAATCAAGCGTAAAACACCTTCGGTAGCAGGTATCGTTGCCCCGACGAGCAGCAATAAGTTTGAAAAGTTTTTCTGGGGTCCGGATGAAGTTATGGTCCCGCTTTATAAAAATACTGCGGAAGCAAAAGCACACCAGCCTCAAGCAGATGTTCTTTTGAACTTTGCATCATTGCGTACTGCGTATGATGTAACCATGGAAGCATTGGAAATTGGTGGTTTTAAATCCATCATGATTACGGCAGAAGGAATTCCTGAGCGTCTTGCACGTCGTATGAATCAAGCGGCACGTGATAAGAACGTAATCGTTATCGGACCAGCTACGGTTGGTGGTATCGTTCCTGGTGCATTCAAAATTGCAAACGTCGGTGGTACAATTGAAAACATTGTTAACTCTAAATTGCACCGCGCAGGTTCTTGTGGACTTGTAACACGTTCTGGAGGTTTGTTCAATGAATTGTCAAATATCATTGCTATCAATGCCGATGGTATTGCTGAGGGTGTTGCGATCGGTGGTGACCGTTTCGTTGGTTCGGTGTTCATCGACAACCTTCTTCGTATGCAAGACAATCCGGAAGTAAAATACATGATTTTGCTCGGTGAAGTTGGTGGTACAGAAGAGTACAAAGTGATCGATGCCGTTAAATCTGGAAGAATCACGAAGCCGATCATCGCATGGTGTATCGGTACAATCGCTAAATATTACGATTCAGGTGTACAGTTCGGTCACGCTGGTGCGTCTGCAAATGCTGCGTCTGAGACTGCTGAAGCAAAAAATAAAGCGATGGCGGATGCTGGTATCTATGTTCCTGCAACATTCAATGACCTTCCGACTAAAATTGCCGAAGTTTATGGTAAATTGAAAGCGGACGGAGTTATCAAAAATATCCCAGAACCGGATATGAATATGGTACCAAAAGTACGTCGTAAAAAAGAGTTCATCTGTACTATTTCTGATGACCGTGGTGATGAAGCGACATACGCTGGTTTCCCTATCTCTTCTGTTGCACTACCAAGCACTGGAAAAGGTATCGGTGATGTTATTTCACTTCTTTGGTTCAAAAAACAGTATCCAAAATGGGCTACAGATTTCATCGAAACTGTAATCAAAACTGTTGCTGACCACGGTCCTGCCGTTTCTGGTGCACACAACGCGAAAGTAACAGCACGTGCAGGTAAATCGGTTGTTGAGTCGTTGGTTACTGGTCTATTGACTATAGGACCACGTTTCGGTGGTGCGATTGACGGTGCTGCAGAGCATTTCAAATATGCAGATGACAACAAATTGAATCCTGCAGAATTCCTAAACCATATGAAAAAATTAGGTATTCCAATTCCAGGTATCGGTCACCGTATCAAATCACTTAAAAACCCTGACCTTCGGGTTAAAGGTTTGATGGATTATGCGAAAGAGTGCTTTCCTGCAACTCCGCTTCTTGACTACGCAAGAACGGTTGAAGCATTGACTACCTCTAAAAAAGAGAACCTGATCCTTAACGTTGACGGAACTATCGGTATTTTGATGGTTGATATGTGGCGTGCTCTTGGTTATTCTGAGCAAGAGATAAATGAGTTTATCGCATCTGGAACATTGAATGCATTCTTCATTGCTGGACGTACAATCGGTTTCATCGGTCACGTGCTTGATGAAAAACGTCTTGATATGCCAATGTATCGTCATCCAATGGATGATATCCTTTACGATGTACAAATGGCAGACGAAATTTAATTTCTCTTTCCCCTCTAGGGGAAATCCATCCTTCTTCCCTCTTTTTTCTTATTCTTTTGTTATAATCACTGCTAATAGATATTAATTACAGGTGATTTTTATGAAACATTTTGCTTTTACATTATTAGAACTTGTCTTTGTTATTATTGTGATAGGTATATTAGCGGTATTAGCGATGCCAAATTTTAGAGGCAATCCATTACAAACAGCAGCAGAACAAGTTGCGAGTCATATCCGTTATACGCAACATTTAGCAATGGTAGATGATATATTTAATCCCAATGATCCAACATGGTGGCAAACGCGTTGGCAAATACAATTTGAAAATGCTGCTCCTAATCCAGGTAAAATATATGTTATTTATCGTAATCTTAATAAAGACACTAATGAAAACGACAATGAAATCGCGCGTGATCCGCTTACTCGTCAATTAATGAAGGGAGCGGATAAGGATATAGCAATTCCACCCTTTAAATATATGGATAATTTATTGATTTCTAAAAAGTATGGTATTACAAATGTGATATTTAGTGCTGGCTGCAATGCTTCAGGTCCTACTTCTAATCGTATAGGCTTTGATAATTTAGGAAGACCTTATACGAGAAGTAATTCTGCAATAAGCCCTTATGCAAATCTTATGACCGTAGATTGCAATATTACTTTAGTTCATCCTGATGGAAATGCTACTATAACTGTTAGCCCTGAAACAGGGTATGTTTCGGTTAATTAATAAGTAGAAAATGAATTTTCCCCACTTTTTTGGAAATTTTCTAGAACCTCTTGACATCTTCTATCTTTTCCCCTATAATTCCCGTCCACAAACGCTGGAACCTAGAGTTTAGGTTTTAAGAATTGAGTTTGCGATCATTGAAAACTAAGTAGGTCGAACGGTTTGAGACAATCTCAAAACGTTGACCT
>JAMCPS010000009.1 GCA_023379705.1 Campylobacterota bacterium | reverse complement strand
TGCTCAGGTGGCTATAGAGAGGGGGAAACGCCCGGTCCCATTCCGAACCCGGAAGCTAAGACCCTCTTCGCTCATAATACTGCATCTTTCAGGTGTGGAAACGTAGGTCGCCGCCTGGCCTCAGATTTAATCTTCCGCCCATTCAACAATCAAGTGCAACAGAGTTATTTTTATAGTTTAGCTTCGAGTCATCAATCCATTGTGCAATTTTAGCAAAGAACACTTCATGTGGAGTTTTATATCCAAGTATTTTTCTAGGTCTATGGTTTAGTTTTCTTGTATTTGAACAAATCAACTCTATTCTACATCCACTTGATCAATTCTATTGCACTTAAATTTGTATTGGCGTATAATATGAACAAAAAAGGCAATACAATGTTTGGCAATAATCGTAAAATTGAAACGCTAGAACATGCTCACAAAAAAGAGGTCAACGGGTATCTCTCAGAAATAGAGCTGTTAAAAGAAAGAGTACAGTCCCTTGAATCTTCGGCTTCAGTAGTCGTAGAAGATAAAAAAACAGATGCGTTTGTTAAGACTTTATTAAAAAGCTATGACGACGGCAATCGATTTCTTCAATCAACCGTGGAAAGTTCCCTAAACAGGTTAGATGAAATCAATGAATTAAACGCAATCACAACAGAAAAAATGGTTGAAGTTGAAAAAGAGACATCTGCCATATCAAAAAGTGTAGATAACATACAAGAATATACAAATACTCTTGGTCATGATGCCAGTTCTCTTAATACAAGTGTCATGTCGATATCCAGTATTATCAATTTGATTAAAGACATTTCAGATCAAACGAATCTCCTTGCACTGAATGCTGCGATTGAAGCGGCACGTGCAGGTGAACATGGAAGAGGATTTGCAGTTGTTGCTGATGAAGTAAGAAAGCTTGCCGAAAGAACTCAAAAAGCAACCGCAGAAGTCGAGATCAACATCAATGCGCTCAAACAAAATGCTAACTCGATGATTGAGATAAGCGAGACTTTCAATCAAGAGACATCCAATGTTCAAGGGATCTTGAATGTGTTCAATGATAGCGTACAGAACGTTGTAAGCAACTCAGAGAAGATTAAATTGAAAACTCAGCATGTAACAAACAAGCTTCAGGTAAATATTGGCAAAATTGATCATATCTCTCTTAAAGTCCGAGCCTATAAAGCCTTCTTGACAGGTGAACAATCTGCAATTGAGGACGAAAACAGCTGTAGATTCGGAAAATGGTATGGAGTTGCTGCCAATACCTTCTTAAAAGGAAATTCAGCATTAAGTTCAATTACCAACCATCACACCAATGTACATAAAGGATTAAACGAGGCGGTCAACCTTTATAATGAGCATAAATACGCAGAAGCATTGGCTCGTATAGAAAATGTAGAAGTATCAAGCGAAGAAGCATTTAACACATTGTTCAGTGCCGTAAAAAACTCTCAGCATTAAAAAAAGAGAAGAACGTAAGTTTATCGTATCCGATATACTTATCGTTCCTTCATCTTAGTCTAATCCTCAAAAATCAACTCATGCCATCCATTGAAACAAGTACTGCATTCATTTTTTGCTTCTTCCTTTAACTATATTCCCTTCTTAATTATCAACTTTATCTTCGCTTGAGTACATTAAATAGATTTCTCTTGACTCTTTTTTGTTTAAAAGCTAGAATTACCATATCTAAACTTACAAGGTTATTTATGGTTAAGTTATTTCTTGCGCTATTACTATTCTCCACATTACTTTTCGGTGCTGTTAATGTTAATAGAGCCAGTTCTGCTCAACTTCAAACACTTAATGGTGTAGGTCCTGTGAAAGCACAAGAAATTATAAAATACCGTAAAACACATGGAAGTTTTAAAAGTGTGGATGAATTGGTGAATGTAAAAGGGATTGGGCCTAAAACGCTTCAGAAAATGAAATCACAAGTTGCTATCCGCTAGGGAATATAGATTTTATCAAGCATCTCTTGGTACTCGCTTCGGGGGTTGCTCTCCGCTGTGATGCCACCTCCGCTTTTATAGACGAGCCCATCTGCTGTTTGTTCAATATACCTAATAGAAACAGCGCTGTAAAGGTTCTCTCCATCAAAATAACCAAAAATACCGCTAAAATATCCTCTCTCATAACCTTCAATGGATTCAATGAGTTCAACACTCTTTTTTTTCGGGGTACCGCTTATGCTGCCTGCGGGCAAGAGGGCTTGGAGTATATTCCCAATGTTGTGTTTCCAATCATCATTGAGTTTCCCGCTTATATGTGAGCTGACTTGGTGCAGTCTTTTATCGCCCGTTTCTATAGTGCTCAGGTATCGAAATTCTTCTACTTTAATCTCTGTACTGACAATACCTAAATCATTACGTAGCAAGTCGACTATCATCGTATGTTCTGCCAGCTCTTTTGGATCGTTTAATATGATCTCCACTGCATTAGGGACATCGGCATCGATGGTACCTTTCATCGGATAGGTATGTATTCGATTGCCTTCAATGGCGACAAAAGGCTCAGGAGAGAAACAGACAAATTTTTGACCTATGCGTAATTTATAGGGGGCATTCGCCATGCTATAAATTTCACGTAATGTGTAGGGTGAAATGATGGGTGTTGGCTGTGTTAGATTTAGCAAATAGGTATTACCTGCACGTATATGCTGTTGAAGATTATTAAATTTTTTTTCATAGTCAGCAAACTCGATCGGATTTGATTTTGGAGTATGGGGATTATTGTGAGGATTTTGTTTTTCATGGAATGAAAATTCAATATCATGCTGCATAAGCTGGTCAAGAGAATAGCAGTGAAACTTTTCACCTTTGAAATCACTATAAAAGAAGGCAGGAGTCCCTTGAGATACCAGTTCACTGAGTTGAGCGTACATTACGCTATAAGTGCCTTGAGGACAGCCATCCGAATTGAGACACCATTCTTGACCTGTTCTAGAACTTTGCATCTTGGATCACCTAGCATGGCATCATCAATATCGATGTTTCGGTGGACGGGTCCTGGATGCATAATGATGATATCTCTGTCTTGGAGCATTTTTTTGGTGATGCAAAAATCGCTCGCATAGTCTTTGAGAGATCCATAGGTTTGATGGGAGTGGCGCTCTGTTTGTGTTCGCAAGCTCATGATGGCATCGACATTATCGAGTACATCGTTGATGCTATGGGTTGTTTTGAGTTTTGTTGTCGGTAAAAAATGTGGTGGAGCCACAAGTGTGATGTCCATACCAAAACGTGTCAACAGTTCAATGTTACTGTTAGCAACACGGGAGTTTTTGATGTCCCCGACAATGGCGATTCTTTTACCGGACACATTACCAAAATGCTGCTGAAGGGTAAAGAGATCAAGAAGCGCTTGTGTTGGATGTGCGTGAGCACCATCCCCTGCATTGATGATAGATGCATTCGTATGTTGCGCAAGTGTATGGGGGACACCTGCATGAGCATGGCGTACGATCATGGCATGCGGTCCCATTGCATCAAGATTGGCAGCAGTATCGATGAGGCTTTCCCCTTTTTGCGTGGAACTTTTTTGGACATCGAGGTGGATTACTTCTGCGCCCAAACGCTTTGCCGCTATTTCAAAAGAGCTTTTGGTTCGGGTAGAATTTTCGAAAAAAAGGGTAATGATAATTTTTTCTCGCAGTATCGGGTCAAAACGTCCATCACTAAAAAGGGCAGCGTCTTCTAAAACAGTGTTGATTTGATCAATCGTAAAATCATCGGTGCGAATTAGATGACGCATTTATTCTCCTTGCGAGTTTTCTTAGTTTATTTTATCCAATAATGCTTGAGCGAGTGCTGTATTATCCTGCCCGATGATGAAAAGCGGATCAAACTTGTTTTTAAAATAGGGGAGAGATATTTGTGCAAAACTTTCATCACCCGTACGGCAATTCAATGCCCATAAATGTGGAATATGGGCATTTTCAAGAGCATTAAGACTCAAAAGTGTGTCGTTAATACAGCCTAGCTTGCAGTGAGTGACTAGGAGGGTAACTGCATTAAAATACTCAGGGAAATCGATCATCATGAGATCATCATCCACTGGTACCATGAGTCCGCCTGCTCCTTCTATGAGAACAATATCGCAGAGGGCTTCTATTTTCTCCAAAGCACGATTAAACTGTTCTAAGTCGATTTTCTTTTTTTTGTTGGCAACATAAGGAGCCGCAGGAAGCGGCAAAGATAGGGTAACAACATCATTAATGCGCATATTTTTAAGTTGCGGATTTAACATTTGTGCGTGCTTCAGAAGCAGACTCCCATCAGCAGGAATGCCGTTCACACCTGTTTCGATGGGTTTGTAAACACCTACGCGAAGTCCCAATTTTGTGAGGGCTTCCATAAGTTTGATGGTTGTGTGTGTTTTACCGATATCCGTATTCGTAGCGGTAATAAAAATTCGTTTAGACAAGGATTTGCCCTTTTGGCTATAATTAGCGCAATTTTAATATAACTTTCGTAAAGATAAGGCAATGCCAAAAGGACTAGTAATGCGTTTTGAAGAGTTTAGCACAAAATTTGTACAGCAAGTGGGAAAAAAAGAGGGGGCAATCAGTCCGGTAATGATAAATTCGGCATCATTTGGTTATGGGGACAGTGAAACGGGTGAAGGTATTTTTGACGGTTCAGTCAAAAAGCCGCTGTATTCACGAATGGGCAATCCGACATCAGGGCAGCTGGAGCAAATTTTAGCTCAGATGGATGGCGGTATCGGTGCGGTTGCGGCTTCTTCGGGAATGGGTGCAACGGCAATGGCCACGATCAGTTTGCTTAAAAGCGGTGATGAAATTGTCAGCGTCGGAGGATTGTTCGGCGGAACCTATTCTTATTTTTCAGAAACTTTGACTCGATTTGGGATATCCACACGTTTTTTCGATGTGGATGAACTTGAAGCAATCGAAGCGGCTATCACGGAGAAAACAAAAATACTTTTTTTGGAGAGTGTAGGTAATCCTAATATGCGTCTTCCCGATATCCATAAAATCGCGGCTATTGCCAATAGACTTGGTGTTGTCTTGATGGTGGATAATACGTGTACCCCGCTGAGTATTGCTCCCATAGCGTTGGGGGCCGATATTGTTGTTTATTCAACGACCAAAATCATTACCGGGAATGCATCGTCATTAGGGGGTGCGGTAGTATTTCGAGCGATTAGTGAAGGTGAGGATAAATTTAAAACACAGCGTTACGCAGAAGTTCATCCCTTTATCAAAAAAATGGGAGCAATGGCATTGATCGGAAACGCGAAGAAAAGAGCACTTCGTGACTTTGGTATGTCTGCAAATGGTTTTGGGAGTTATATGACTTTGTTGGGATTGGAAACACTCCCTTTGCGCATGGACCGTATAGTTGACAGTGTGGAAAAAGTAGCCAAGGCGCTCAGTGAAGCAGGGTTTAAAATTAACCATCCGTCTTTGAGTTCCCATCCTCACCATGAGCGCTATGTGACTCAATTTTCTCAAGGATGCGGAACACTCCTTACGATTGATATGGAAACAAAAGAGGCCGCTTTTGCATTTTTAAATGCGTCAAAGCTTATTACGATTACGGCCAATATTGGAGACAGTCGAACGTTGGGTCTGCATATGGGATCGACAATTTATCGTGATTTTGATGATGCCACAAAAGAATTTTTGGGAATAACTCCCGGATTGATCCGTATTTCGATTGGATTGGAAAGTCCAGAACACATAATTGAGGATTTTATCACTGCTAGGGGGTGATAAAGCCCCATTTTTACTATAATCTTCTCATTTAAGCCAAAAAACACGAAACCCTTGTTACATTATTTCTTTTAAATCAGACGGGAATTATTTTTGAGTACAAAGATTACACAGCAAACAGAAGGTTCTCTTAGCCTAAGAGAACCTAAGCAATATCATGTCTATTTATTAAATGACGATTATACATCAATGGATTTTGTCATTGATATTTTAGTACGTATTTTTCACAAAAGTTACGTAGAAGCCGAGCTAATAATGATACAGGTACATCAAAATCAGCGTGGTCTGTGCGGCACGTATACGTATGAAATTGCAGAAACAAAGGTTCATCAGGTAAGCTCACTTGCACGAGAGAATGGATTCCCGCTCAAAGCGGTTATGGAGGAAGCGTAATGATTAGTACCGAGCTCAATGTAGTTTTTCAAAAGGCTGTCGCATTTGCGCGGCATCAGCGCCACGAATATTTAACGATTGAGCACGTTATGCTCGCCTTGTTAAATACACCTGAGGGATCAAGTATCATTGAATCGTGTGGGGGAGATGTTCAGGTGATACGTGAATCATTGGGACAATATTTAATGCAAACCATTGAACCTCTGCCGGATGATGTTATTCAAGAGCCTTTTGAAACCGTAGCATTGGCACGCATGATCGATGAAATGATGCGTCATGTCAGTAGTGCTCAAAAACAGCATGCAGACATTGGTGACTTTATGGCTGCTATCTATCAAGAAAATCATACCTATGCGTGTCTGTTGTTGCAGGAATACGGCATTAGCCGTGTTGATTTACTCGAGGCAATTTCGCATCGGGACATCGCAACACCGCAAGCCTCTGCGGACAGTGAAGGCGCTTTGGACCAATATGCCATTAATCTTAATGAACAGGCAAAAGAGGGAAAAATCGACCCCGTAATAGGCCGTTCATCTGAGATTGAGCGTACCATTCAAACGCTTTGCCGCCGCAAAAAAAACAATCCACTGCTGATCGGTGAACCCGGTGTGGGTAAAACTGCGATTGCTGAGGGGTTGGCGCTGCGTATCGTTGCGGGTGATGTTCCTAAAATATTGCAAAACGCAGAATTGTTTGCACTTGATTTGGGGGCAATGCTCGCAGGTACCAAATATCGCGGGGATTTTGAAAAGCGGCTCAAATCGGTTATCGATGAAGTAAAAGATCATCCTAACGCCATTTTATTTATCGATGAGATACATACCATTGTTGGTGCGGGTGCCGTTGGAGGGGGAAGTATGGATGCTTCCAATCAGTTAAAACCTGCCCTTGCTTCGGGGGCACTAAAGTGTATGGGAGCCACGACGCATGCCGAATATCGGACCGTTTTTGAAAAAGACAGGGCATTAAGCCGTCGTTTTGCACGTATTGACGTTAATGAGCCTTCTTTGGAAGACAGTTTTCTGATTCTAAAAGGGCTGCGAGCTCGATACGAAAAACACCATGGTGTGAAATACACCGATAAAACACTGCGCAGTGCAGTAGAACTTTCCAAAAAGTTTATTACTGACCGTTTTTTACCGGATGTGGCGATTGATCTGATTGATGAGGCAGGAGCATCGTTTCATCTGCAAAATCACAAAAGAACAACAGTGACTCCTCTTGATATTGAAATGGTGATTTCAAAAATTACGGGTGTTCCGACATCGAAAATTGGGAATGATGCACGAGAACAACTCTTTGGATTAGAAGACACGCTCAAAACACTCGTAATCGGGCAAGATCATGCCATAACTCAAGTGGTTCGCTCTATCAAACGCTCTTACGCCGGAATGAGTGCTCCGAATAAGCCTATAGCCTCC
The DNA here is from genome assembly GCA_023379705.1 of Campylobacterota bacterium. GTDB lineage: Bacteria > Campylobacterota > Campylobacteria > Campylobacterales > Sulfurimonadaceae > Sulfuricurvum. The sequence continues at coordinate 83 of JAMCPS010000009.1, read as the reverse complement.
TTTTTGTTTTCAGGCCCTACGGGTGTCGGGAAAACAGAGCTTGCTAAATCGCTTGCTGAATCTATGGGAATCTATTTTGAGCG
>JAMCPS010000008.1 GCA_023379705.1 Campylobacterota bacterium | reverse complement strand
GCGCTATTACTTGATTTTACCTTTACCGGATGGGGTGGAAAATTTGATGCGTCACGCGATAACGCCATGAGTGCTACCATAGCCAAAGCGTATGGCGCCCCTATGCAAAAAATCGATCTTATTTTGGAAGGGGGTGGAGTTGAAACAAACGGAAACGGATCACTATTGACGACCGCAGAGTGTCTTCTCAATCCCAATCGTAATCCTCAGATGAGTAAAAAGCAAACTGAAGCGATGTTAAAAAAAGAGTTTGGCGTGGAGCAAATACTATGGCTCAATCACGGTTACCTTGCCGGTGATGACACTGACAGCCACATCGATACCTTGGCACGATTTATTGACATCGATACGATCATGTATGTCAAATGTGACGATAAAGACGATGAGCATTACGAAGCACTCAAAAAGATGGAAGAAGAACTTCAATCACTTCGCGATATCGAGGGAGAACCGTTTGAACTCATCGCACTGCCTATGTGTTCACCTGTATTTTACGATGGCGAACGTCTTCCGGCTACCTATGCCAACTTTTTGATCATTAACGATGCCGTCTTGCTACCTGTGTATAACGATGTGCATGATGCACAGGCGATCACGATTTGTGAAAAAGCATTCCACGGACGGGACATCATCCCTATCGACTGCTCGGTACTTATCCGTCAACATGGCTCACTGCACTGCGTTACGATGCAGTTTCCCGAAGAAGTCTCGCTAAGAACTGATTAAAAGGCCTTCCTTAACACTAATGTAACACTTCTTTACTACTATTCTTTCATATTTATCAAAGGAATAGTTGTATGAATAAATTCTCTCTTCTCTCATTGGCCGCCGTTGCAGCGCTCGCCTCTGAGCCCGTAGCCATTCAAAAAATTACCGTGGAAGCTTCAGCCGATAACAAAAGCGCTGAAGCCGATGAAATGGTAAAGTTTTCCCGTCAAAGCGATTTAGGGGAAATGCTCTCCAACACTCTACCTGAGATTACCCATGTTCGCAACAGTGCCGTAGGAAATGACATCATCCTTCGCGGCTTTCGTAAAGACAATCTCGTCATCACCATCGATAATGCAAAAGTATGCGGCGCATGTCCTAATACGATGGATCCGCCATCCATGCACATCTCTTCCGCCCAAATCGCTTCGGTAGAAGTTCAAGAGGGCCCGTTTGATGTCACCCAGTTCGGAAGTCTCGGCGGAAAAATCAATGTTGTCACCAAAGACCCTGCAAAAGGGATTCACGGAGAAGTCTCTGCAACGTTGGGAAGTTTTGATTACCGTAAACTCTCTACGACTGTAGAAGGCGGGAATGATAATGTACAAGCGCTTGTCGGTTTTAGCCGTGAGACAAGCGGACAGTATAAAGATGGTGATGGAAACACATTGGTTGAACAAACCAATTTACTTTCTGGCGATGCAAGCCAAAAATATAAAACAACCTACCAAGATGCTAATGCCTATGAGCGTAATAACTTTTGGACAAAAATCGTAGGTAACATCAGTAATAATCAAAAGCTTACCATGAGCTACTTTGGTGACCGAGCCGATGATGTTCTTTATCCACGCTATAAAATGGACGCACAAGTTGATGATACGGATATGTTTAATTTAAAATACCAACTCAGCAATCTTTCTGATTTTTCCGATGAACTAAAAATCGAAGCTTACCATTCAAAAGTATCACATATCATGGGTACCGATTTTAGAGTGGCTGCAACTACTATCAATAACACAATGGTCGCGCCGGTTGATGCGACTATTCAAGGAGCTTCTATTGAAAACACACTAACTGTTGCTGGAGCAAAGGTCTCTATTGGACTCGATGGAAGTATCCGCAACTGGGATGGAACCAAAGGACCTAAATCTAATCCTTCAAAATGGATTTTACTCCCGGATGTTGATACCAAAAATACAGCCATCTATGCTAAAGCATCTAAAGAAATCGGAAAATACGAAATCAATGCAGGTGTACGCTATGATGATACCACCATCAATGCAAACCAAGGGCTATCAGCAGTAGATTTCAATAATTCCACTTACCTCTCAAACATAAAAGATCGTACATTTAATACTGTAAGTGCCAATCTAATTGCAAAATACAATTACACACCAACAACAAATGTCTTTCTTGGCCTAGGCCAATCCGTACGCGTACCCGATGCAAAAGAGTTATATTGGGTCACTAGCCACGGAATGACAGGTGCAAATCAAAACTCTGCTACCAACGGTGGTAATGACGATCTTTTGGCAACAAAAAATCGTGAAGTCGACCTAGGAGCTGAACATACAGTTGGAAATGTTCATATCAAAGGAGCAGCGTTTTACAGCGATCTAAAAGATTATATTTACGCGCAAAGAACAAGTGCTTCAACAACAACTTGGAAAAATATCGATGCCAGAATCGTTGGATTTGATCTTCAAAGTGATATTGCACTTAATAATGACTGGCGTATTGATGCCGGAATGGCTTATCAAAAAGGGACAAAAAAAGATCCTTCGCAGCATAGTGCA
>JAMCPS010000007.1 GCA_023379705.1 Campylobacterota bacterium | reverse complement strand
GCGCATCGGAAGCAAAAGTGATCGGTATATCAAAACTTGCGATCTCTTCAAGCAATCCATCCGAAGGATACGCCTCTTTGACCGGTTTACGCAAACCAGACATATTGATCTCTATCGTCATATCCGCTTTTTTGATCGCTTTTAGCGCATTTTGAGCCAAAAGACGAATATCTGTTTTTGGAAAAAAATTAAATACTTTCAGCAAATCAAAATGGCCGACAATGTTAAATTTTCCCAATTTCGCCATCTCCTCTACGAGAGAAAAATAGCGAATATAAATTTCATCCATATTCATACCCTTATACCGTCCGATAAAATCAGGGTTGTCAAATCCCCACTCATCAATAAAGTGGACGGAACCGATCAAATAGTCACAGGAACGTTTTAAAACACGCTCATCAAGATGCCCGGGAAGATAATCTACCTCATACCCCAATAAAACGGTAATCTTATCACGATAACGCTCTTGCGCTTTATGTACCCATTCTTCATACTGTTGCATCTCTTCGAATTTCATTCGATATTCAGGATCAAATGTCATCGGAGCATGATCGGAAAAACCAAAATACTGTGTTCCGCACGCAATAGCAGCTTCGACGTACTCATTTACGCTTCCTGTTGCGTGATTGCACAGTACGGTGTGATTGTGAAGGTCAACTTTCATCGAATTTCCTATTGAAAATAATCATATTCATGATATTATAGTGCAATATTTCGCAACCTGAGGTACTAATATTATGACTCAAGAAGAACTTGATGCACTGATGAATGAAGATATTGATATGGAGATGGATGAAATCGCTGATGAAGCGGTAGCCGATGCCAGCGAAGAGGATAGCGAAGAGCTTTTTAACAGCATAAACGATCCTCATGGATACCGTGCTTCCGCTGTTCACAGCTGGCCGCCACCCCCTCCAACCGATGATAATAAAATGGTGCATCAGCTCGATGATGTTACGAAAGAAAGTGAAGAAAAAGCAACAGAAATTTTTGATCTCATTGAAGGAATCAGTAACGATTTAACGGATGGTGACGAGACTGTTGAAGACGTTAATCGTGTTTTGGACGCCAATATCACTCTTTTTGAAACCTTATGTACTAAATTTCCGCACGTAGAAGCATTTCAAACACAATTAGCACAAAATAAAGAGGCAAAATCAAAAAATGCTTCGTTAAAAGATATGATGGAAACCAATGTTGATACCGTCATGAACATCATGGACATTATGCAGTACCAAGATATTCACCGTCAAAAAATTGAACGGGTTATTAATGTTATGCGTGCCCTCTCTACCTATATGAATCACCTTTTTTCAAGTAAAGTCGATGATTCCAAGCGTGTCACTTCCGCCGTTCATCTTCCAGGCGACAGCACAGCCGATATTGTCAGCAGTGAGGATATTGAAGCATTGCTCGCTTCATTTGGCCAAAAATAGTATGATAAGTTCCCGATATCATCGGGAATTATCATTAACTCATGTACTTCATTTTCTTAACACCTTTTTCACGCTAAAATTCCCTTAAAATTACATATGAATCGAGAACAGGCTTTGAAAAAAGTGGAACTCCTCTCCCCTGCGGGAAATTTAGAAAAACTCAAAATTGCCATCGACTATGGTGCTGATGCCGTTTATGGGGGGGTAAGCCACTTTTCTTTGCGTATTCGGTCGGGTAAAGAATTTGATCTTGAAAGCTTTAAAGAAGGGATAGACTACGCACACGCACGTGGCCGAAAAGTGTACGTCACGATCAACGGTTTCCCCTTTAACTCCCAACTCAAACTCCTCAAAGAGCATATCGCTACGATGGCTTCGCTTAACCCTGATGCCTTTATCGTAGCCACTCCCGGAGTTCTTAAGCTTGCACATCAAATCGCTCCTCATATACCCCTTCACCTCTCGACTCAAGCCAACGTCATGAACGTTCTAGACGCTCAAGTCTATTACGACATGGGGGCGCGCCGTATTATCGCGGCGCGTGAAATCTCTCTAAAAGATTTGACCATTATCAAAGAAGAACTTCCTGATTTAGAGATAGAAGTATTTGTTCACGGTTCAATGTGTTTCGCCTATAGCGGGCGATGTTTGATCTCGACACTGCAAAGCGGCCGTGTTCCAAACCGTGGCAGCTGTGCCAATGATTGCCGATTTCCGTATGAAATATTTGCATCCAATCCTGAAACGGGAACCCTGTTTAAACTCGTCGAAGAAGAGGGATTGGGTACGTACATTATGAATTCCAAAGATCTCAATCTTGCCAGCCACATGAAAGAAATTTTGGAGAGCGGCTGTATCGATTCGGTCAAAATCGAGGGACGCACCAAATCTCCTTATTATGCTGCTATCACTGCTAAGACCTATCGTCGTGCCATCGATGATTTTTATGCGGGGAAATTTGATGGAGATGCGTATCAGCGCGAGCTCAATACAACCCAAAATCGCGGATTTACCGATGCCTATCTCATCAATCGCCCTTTTGAAAAACATGATGGGCAAAATCTTGATTTCACTATGATGATGGGAACCCATCAAGTAGCAGCCATTGTGGATGAAAGTTGTGAGTTTTTTGAATGCAAATACAAAACCTTTCCTGGTGATACAATGGAGCTTGTCGTTCCGGAAGGTTCTGTCTTAAATGCGATCGATAACGATATCGGAAGTGTGTTTTGCGATGAAGGGCAATGGAGTATTCGATTTAAACAGCTCATTGCCGAAAACGGAAAAGTCTGGGATCAAGTCCACAGTGGGAATCTAAACCGGTTTAAACTTCCGTGCACACTGCCTGCCTATACTTTTTTCCGTATCCCCGCTACTGAAGATATGGGAACCGTCACTAAATCTTAAATTTAATCCAAGGGAACAAAAATATGAAATTCGTATCCATCATCATGGGCAGCAAAAGTGACTATGAGATTATGAAAATATGTGCCAATATGCTTGAAGAATTTGGAGTCCAGTACGAACTCATCATCTCATCGGCCTACCGAAGCCCGGAACGCACCAGAGAATCCATTTCTATTTT
>JAMCPS010000006.1:3817-27232 GCA_023379705.1 Campylobacterota bacterium | reverse complement strand
TCATGTTGTCGCTAAAGAGAGAAAAACCAGCATTATTAAACGCTGATATGGAGTGAAATAAGCCAAACCATAACGCTTTTTCAAACGGCATATCTACCCAAAAACGCAACGCGAGAATGAGTGTCCCTACTAATTCTATGATAACGATACTGGCGAATACGATTTTTAAGAAGCGGAATATCCCACTCATACCGGGATAGTTTAAAGATTCTTTGAGGATGAGGCGGTCTCGATAGCTGAGTTTTTTACGGCGCATGAGTGCCATAAAAGTCACTGCAGTCATGTAGCCGATACCACCGATTTGAATTAAAGAGAGGATAATAACATGCCCAAAGCTGGTGAAATCGACAGGGGTGTCTTTGACAATCAGTCCTGTTACGCATACAGCTGATGTGGCAGTGAACAGTGCATCGATAAAGGAGAGCTCACCATTGTGCGCAAACGGGAGCAGAAGGAGGAATGCTCCAAACGCGATGAGAATAACAAAACTCATAAAAATGATTTTAATGTCTTGCGATTGCGTGGTAAATCCTTGAGTTACATATCTTGAAGGGACGATTATATTCCAAATATACTGAAATAATAATCAATAATTGTTTTGATAATTTCTTCGCTAGCGGTATCATTTAATCATCCTTGAGTTACCTCAATCTTTTTTGTTTTCATCTTCCTCATCATCATAAATGGTGAAAATCGGAGTAAACCCCATTTGGATTAGTTTTTTATCAACCGCTTTTGCATCAAATCCACCTCTTTTGATGGATGATATCAATTTAATTTGTTGCTCTCTGCTAAGCCCTGCTAATTCCAGTTCCAATGCAATTTCTTCTATGGTCATGATCGTATTCCTTTTAAATAGTAATTGTTTTAATAAGTCGGGTATTTCTTAAAATTATATCAGCTCGCAAAATGACATGAGCAAACACGAATACTTGAGGGTATGTAACTTCATGGCATACTCTTGGCAGTTGGATAGGCTTTTGGATCGGTCCAATAAAGCAGATCACTGCTGTAGCCGAATTCATGGAGTTTTGAAAGAATCGTTTTGCGATCCGAGTCGCTAATCGTTGCGGTGCGAGAGAGAATCCATAGGTATTTGCGTGATGGATCACCTACTACGCTGTATCGATAATCGTCCCCCATCATGAGCACCCAGTAATCACCGAAAAAAGGCCAAAAGAAAGTAACGCGCAATTTGGTGCTTTGAGAGTTTTCTATAGCGTAGGCTTTGCCCTGGGCTTGCGCGGTCATGGCCCCTTGTGCATCGTAGCAACTGTTGGTGACGGCTACGTGATCACTTTGCAGGGCATAGTCGGCAGTGGCTCCTACGCAGCCCTTTTCAAAATGGTTTTCATAGCGAGCGATTTCGTACCATTTTCCCTGATACTGTTTGAGATCCAAAGCATTCACAGTCTGAAGCGGTGCAGGTTTGGAAGTGCTACATCCCCAGAGCATAAAAATCGTAAAGATAAACGTCATTAAGTAGTGCATGTGGTAATCCCCTTAGGTGTTTGATTTAAATAAATGGCGAAAATTTTTGGCTCCGTCTTTGGAGCTTTCAATGGTCTCTTTAATCCCATCAAAGCTGAAGCTGATACGGCTTTGGTCGATTGTCTCCATCTCTTTAACACGATTGAGATTGACGAGGTAGGAGCGATGAATCCGTAAAAAACCGTGAGGTTCAAGGAGTGCTTCCACATCGGATATTTTTTTGGGGTAATACGAAAAGCCCTCGCTGGAGCGAAAAATCACTTCGGATAAATCGGCTTTGACGTAGTAAAGCTCTTGCGGAGAGAGCAGGTAGTGGTTTTCTCCAGCTTTTGACAGGAGTCTAAGTTTTTGAGGGGTATTTTTAGTCGTGACACGTTCAATGGCACGCTCTAGGGCTTCAAGCGTATAGGGTTTGAGCAAATAATCCACCGCACCCACATCAAATGCTTTGAGGGCATGATGGTCATACGCGGTTTGATAGATAATCGCCAAATCCTCATGCGCGTATCGCAAGGCGTATCCCAGCTCAATCCCATTCATCTGCGCCATTGAAATGTCTAAAAAGGCAATGTCAAATGTTTGCTGTGAGGCATATTGAAGTGCTTCTTGACCACTTGAAGCTGCAGTGATTGACGTGTGGCCAAGAGAGGTCAGCAATCGTGTTAGACGTGCAATGGCAAGCGGTTCATCATCGACGATGAGAAAATTCATAAATCTCCTTTAATGTGATTGCGTAAGTGGGGGGATTGAGATGTTTTACGGTTATCTTTCCCTGGCACAAATGCGCTAAACGCTCTTGCAGATTTGAAAGACCGATGCCAAATGCGGTTGAAGTAATCTCTTTTCCGTTATTGGATACCTCGATGTGTATCCCATTGTCCCTAAAACTGCGCAGGGTGATTTCGAAAGGATCTGTTATATTCTTCATGCCATGTTTTATCGCATTTTCATACAGAAGCTGAATCGAAAATTTTGGTACGAGAATATTTTTGAGTGTTTCATCATTTTCAATATGCAGTTGAATTTTTCCATTAAAACGGATGTTTTCAAGTTCAATGTAGTCGCTTGCATTGCGTATTTCTTGGGTTAGAGTGATGAGCGGGGTTTCGGCCATGGTGTTGCGTAAAAAAGCGGATATTTTAATCACGGCTGCTTCTGCTTTGAGTGGGTCTTGGTGGATGAGCTCTGCGAGGGAGTTGAGGGCATTGTGCAAAAAGTGAGGGTTAAGCTGTGTTTCCAGTGAATTGACACGGCTTTGGGTAAAAAGAATGTCCATCTGCTCTTTTTCATTGCGTGTTTTAACAAAACGGTAGATCAAGGCTCCCATGAGATAGGTGAGTAAACCGATGATGGATGCGCTTTGAAACGGATGAATGGCAAAAATCTCAATGACGGCAATCGCACTGTATTGGAAGGCATAGTAGGTGCTAATGGTTCCCAAAAATCCTGCGAGAAATGAAAAAAAAGCTGCGATGGTATTCCACCATTTTTTATTCATATGGGGGAGAAGATAACGGTTCATATAGGTGATAAAAGCTAATGAGAATGTTGTTATAAAAAATCCCAATGCAAGACCAAAGAGGGCACCGCGAACAGTAGACAAACCAAGCAAATAATAACCAAAAAGAGAGAGCAGTGTCGAAAAAGATACCCCGATGATTAAAACACCCAGCCAGTCGTATCGGGTGATTTTGAGTTCAATGTTTCCCATTTATCATCCTCATGCAATTAAATGCCCCCATCACAACACCCGGCCAGCCTTGCGCCGCATAGGCGGTGTCGCCTATTTGATACAACCCTTTGATAGGGGTGTCGTTGGAGGGCAAGCGGGGAAGAAAATTGGAGAGTGTCAAAGCGTTTCCTCCTAGCTGTGTGCGATTGATGTATCGGCCGAAGGTTTTGGGTGTCGCGGCAAAACACTCCACAATTTCTTCGTTTTGTATTCCAAGTTTATCACAAATCCACTGTTGAAGGAGATTTTGAAGTTCCTTTTTTTGATGTTGGTAGTGCACTTTGGAAAGCGGTGTCCAAAATCGGGTATCGGTATGGATGGAGGCGGTGATACGGTAAGACCCCTCTGGAGCTATAAGGGTATCATGAGGGTCACTAAACGAGACAAACAGGGATTTTGAAAGGGTGTGCGGGATAATTGTTTCTGAAATGAGTTGATAATGGTGGTGATAGGGGGTAAGTGTTTTGATGGTCATATAGAGGACAAAGGCACTTTGGTGGTTGTTGCGTTTTTCGTATTTTTGATAGTATTTCTTGATCGCGTGATCGCTAAACCATTGAGAACTTTCGTAGTGCGAGGTTCCCATGATGAGGTTTTTGCATTGAATAGGGCCTTGCGCTGTTGTCAGGGTATAAACATCATTTTCTTTGGTAATGGAGGTGACAAGGCAGCGGGTCCGAACATCGGGAATTTTAGAGGTCAACGACGTGCACACGGCTCCCATACCCCCTATGGGGTAATGGGTTTCATTGAAGGCATACCCAAGCGATAATACCGCGGTAAAAAAGTTGATTTTGTCGCTGGTGGCCTGAGCGACGATCAAAATTTGTGCGTCTAAAAAGTCGAGGTATTGTGGGGATAACGTGCCGTAAAATCGTGTGATGAAATCGCGGGCATTTCCAAAAAGATATCTCCAAAAGCGTTTTACCAACGGATAGAGGGATAGTAATGAACGAACTTTCATCAAACCCGATTGGTTGGAGTAATAATACCCTTGCATTTCATAAAAAGCAATGCCAAGAGTGTGTATCAACGTCCAAAATTCTCGATGTTTGGCATGAGGGTAAAAGGTTTCGATTTCGCTTATAAAACGTTCCAGATCGCGATAACGGACACACGATTTATCTCCTTGGATGATTGTGATGGCAGGGTCTGTTGAGATGACATCTGGAGTAATTCCTACCGCATCAAATATACGACGGACAATACCGCCTTCGTGATAGCCAGAGATCGTTGTTGCTCCCGCATTGTAATGATTTCCGCCGTGCGAAAATGTGGAAGCACATCCGCCAAGCGAGGGCTCTTTTTCGATAAGCACGACATCATGGCCTTTGGCATTGAGCAGTGCCGCAATACTGCACCCTCCGATACCGCCACCGATGATCGCGTATTCTCGGATCAAAAAGAGCCGTTCCAAATCAAATTAAGCGATACATAGACAACGGCGATAGAAGTGAAGAGTACTGTTAAAAGATACTTTTGCGATGTTTCAACCATGATGTTTCTCCTAGTAACCAAGTATAGAAGAATAATAGAAAAAAAATGGGTATTTTCGTAGATTTTTTTTGGCAGTTGATATGAATTAAAGCTTTCGTATCGGTTCTGCTACGGAAAAACGACTTGTATCGTTTTATCTAGTCAAAACTATATACTAATCTCACGTTTGCCCCTAAAGCATTTTGAATTGTATTGTTTTGTGTCTCGTTAGCATGGGCGTCGTAGATAATAAATTCTCGGTTGAGAGTGTAAAGAAGATCACCCGATAGCTTGATATTTTTATTAAGTTCATACGTGATACCAAGATTGGACATATAGTCCTTTGCTTCTACGTAGCCACCTGCATGGATAGGGCTAGTATCGCTTAGACGTACAAGTGACTGCGAATAGATCATTCCAAGGCGCACTAAGGTCTGCTCATTGATGTGGTATCCCACATGAGTTCTTGGAAAGCCAAGCATAAGCTGCCATCCATCATGAAACTTTGTTCTATAGCTATAGCTTATCACTGGAAGTGCCAGTGTGGATGTGGGGTGATAGTTGACAAAAGCTCCCATTTGAAAAGAGTGATCCTCGTCAAGGCGATAGGATGCAAAAGAGAAAAGGTTAGCACCATACGAATCTTTTGTCTCTTTTTCAAATGTTGATTTAAGTGATAGTGACGTCAATAAGAACCATTTGTCATTTATTTTTTTTGGTATATTCAAGTTGAGGGCAAGTCCGTGTATTTGATCTATGGGCGCATCGGAACCATTGCCAAAAGGAAGTGTCTCAATCTTGTTCCAATCAAATTTCCAGTTGGTATAGCTCAGACCTATGAATTCGTTATTGATACTTAGATTGTTTTTGTAGACCTGCACACTTCCATCGGTATCGGAGACTTTTGCATCATCGAGCAATGATGATTCATAGGAGATGCGAGGTTGTATGATCCTTTCCAGCACTGATTTCTCAAATGCACTACACACCGATGCTAAAATAAGCACCAAAACTATCTTTTTCATAATTTCCTCTTCTTAAGTGCAAAACACCTTATGATCATTGTTATTTTACAATTTGTTTAGAGTGTGTGTTATAGCTTTTGTATCAGTTTTGTCGACGTTTTATGATATTTATAATTGTAAAATCTTCATCGCTTGAATCATATCTTTGTCTCCGCGTCCAGAGAGGCTGACAATGAGTGTTTTGCCTTTGATCGTTTCTCTGACATTTTTGAGATACGCTATAGCATGTGCACTTTCAAATGCGGGGACGATTCCCTCAGCACGACTGAGCCATACAAATGCATCCATGGCTTCATCGTCGGTAACGCTGTCGTACATCACTTTGCCCTTTTCCATCAAATAGGAGTGTTCAGGACCGATACCCGGATAATCCAGACCTGCAGAAATTGAGTGGGCTTCATTGATCTGTCCCTCATCGCTTTGCAAGAGGTAGCTGAGCTGTCCGTGTAAAATACCCGGACGCCCAAGTGCCAAACTGGCGCCATGTTTTCCGCTCTCCAGTCCATGCCCTCCTGCTTCGATTCCGACACATTGGACAGAGTCTTCATTGATAAAATGGGCAAACATACCCAGTGCGTTTGAACCGCCGCCGATACAGGCAACTACATAATCGGGCAATGTTCCGTGTTGCTGCAGGATTTGTGCTTTTGCCTCATAGCTGATGATCGCTTGAAAATCACGTACCATGAGGGGATAAGGGTGGGGGCCTGCGGCGGTGCCGATGATGTAAAAGGTATCGCGGGCATGAGTGACCCAGTGGCGAATGGCGTCATTCATCGCGTCTTTTAGGGTTTGGCTTCCTGAGGTTACGGGGTGGACTGTCGCTCCCAAAAGCTTCATTCTAAAGACATTGAGCTCTTGGCGTTCAACGTCTTTTGCTCCCATAAAAATTTCACACTCCAAGCCCATGAGCGCGGCGACGGTAGCGGTTGCTACGCCGTGTTGTCCTGCCCCTGTTTCGGCAATGACTTTTCGTTTTCCCATCCGTTTGGCGAGAAGCCCTTGGGCGATGGTATTGTTAATTTTGTGCGCTCCCGTGTGATTGAGGTCTTCGCGTTTTAGATAGATGGAGGCTTCAAGCTCTTGTGAGATGTTTTTGGCATAATACAGCGGAGAGGGGCGACCGACGTAATGCTGTAAAAGCTCGTTTACTTCTGACCAAAAAGTCGGGTCAAAACGGTGTTCTTTATAAACACGGTCAAGTTCAATGAGTGCGGGCATAAGTGTCTCAGGGACGAATCGTCCTCCGAATTTTCCAAAATGCCCTGTTTCGTCAGGATCAAAATCAAAAGCAGTGGGGATGTAGTCGTTTAGTGATTTCATTGAGGAGCCTTCATTGCTTGTGTCAGTTGGACAATATTGTCTTTTATGTCGCCTTCGAATACGGCCGATACCACACTGATCATATCGGGGGCGTGAGCGGAGATTTCATGTATGTTGGTGACACTGATCCCTCCAATGGCACAAATAGGGATAGATAACGCCTCTTTGGCTTTTTCCAACACGCTCATCGAAACAATCCCCGAGTGGGGTTTTGTGGGTGAGTGAAAAAACGATCCAAAAGCGACATAATCGGCTCCCTCATTTTGGGCTTCCAGTGCCTTTCGAACACTTCCGTAGCAAGAAACACCGATAATCCCTTTAGGAAAAATAACACGTGCTTCTTGAATGCTCATATCGTCTTTACCAATATGTATCCCATCAGCGTTTATTTTTTTTGCCAAATGAGGTCTGTCATCGATGATAAAAGTGGCATCGTGAGCCTTGCATAACGCTTGCAGCTCGATACAAATATTTTCTACTTCATCATCGCTGTTCGTTTTGTTACGATATTGAAGAATTTTTATCCCTGCTTGGAGAGCTGTTTGAGCCTGAGCTACAACAGTATCATCGGGAGTGAGTTTTTCATCGGTGATGGCATACAGTCCTTTAAGCGACATGATTTCCTCCTGCTTTATGATTGATAGGGCCTGGCCCGTGACCAATATGGGGCGCTTGCACAATAGCGTTCGTGATGAAACGTTTTGATTTTTCGATGGAAGCTTCGAGGCTAAAACCTAAAGCGAGATTAGCGGCTATGGCAGAGGAGTAGGAGCATCCTGTGCCGTGTTGAGAGGTTGAATCGATCATGGGCGCACTAAAAGTCTGTTGTTGCTTACCGAAGAGTATGTCCGATGTTATGTTGTCTTTGACGTGATGTTTGATGAGTACGGGTGTTGGGTGTTTGATAAATTGCTCCAAAGAGTTTCTGTCGTCCGGTTTATACCCGAAAAGTCGGTATGCTTCATGTAAATTTGGCGTTGAGAGAGTGACAAAACGGCTCAACTCGCGCAGTGCATCGATCGCATCGTCTTTGAGCAGGGGTGATCCCGCTTTTGAAATGCACACTGGGTCAAGGACAATGGGAATGTTGAGTGGCTCAATGATACGGTGTACCATCTGGATGATATCGGTATCGTACAGCATACCGATTTTGATAGCCGCAACGTCAAAATCACTCAGAACACTTTGGATTTGATGCTCGATAAAATTGACGTCAAGCGGCAGCAGGGCTTGAACTCCTGTCGTATTTTGAGCCGTGAGTACCGTGATGGCAGAGGCTCCAAAAACACCAAATGCTTCAAATGTTTTTAGATCGGCTTGAATCCCAGCGCCACCGCTGCTGTCAGATCCTGCAATAGTTAGTACGACTTTCATTATAGTACTCCTTGAAATAATTCTATCATTCTAGGGGAATAAAGAAAAATTTCATAGAAGGTTTATGTCGTTTTATAGGAGAGGAACTTCTTTGTTACACATAGCTTCCCCACCAAGGTTTGTGTTTTTGTTTATAGTTACCAAATAGTTTTGAAGGAATGTATAAGACAAGCAATGTGATGAATGCTATCATCCATAAAATCCAAATACTTTCTATTGGGGTCTCAAAAATAAATGTGCTGGCAATAAGATAAAATAGATGAAGCACATAAAGGTGTAAAATGTAAAAAAATAGAGGAACACGACCAAATGTGGTGAAAATTGAGTTGTGCCCAGAGAAGTAGCGCTCCAGAAAACTTAACGATAAGACTCCGACACCGATTGTTAATAAAATAAAATCTAGAGATGGCGGATATTTTGTAAGATTGATAAATGACATCAAAGTCAAAAGAGTCCCATCATACAATTGTCGCGTGTGTAAATCTCCATAAATATTAATCGATCTAAGAAGGATAAAAAAAGCTAAAGCGCCAATGGCACCATTTCTAAACCAAGCTATGCGCTGTGTAGCACTAATATGAGAGTCATAAAATCGCCCAAACACATAGCCAAGCGAGATAATCCCTATCCATGGCAAAATCGGGTAGGATGTTCGAATTTTCAATCCCTCTGAGAGATCAATCATCGAACGATCATGCAGTATTGCCCATAGAGGATAATAGGGTTGAGAGGGGGTAAAATGTATCTGATCCAGAGTGTTATGCCCAGCGATAATAACGACTGCAATGGATAAAATCCAATACCAAGGCAACCAAATCAATAATGACAGAGCAATCATTGAACATCCTATCGCCCAAATAACTTGGAAATAAATAATATCAGGTGAGAGTGAAAACGTCCACCCAAAACCGACAACGCTCACTTCCAAAATAACTAAAAATATCCCTCGTTTAAGGAGAAATTCACTTGTTTGGCGGTGCGACAAATCTTTATTTTTGGCATGCATCCATACACTTAATCCCGATAAAAATACAAATAGTGGGGCGCAAAAATGGGTGATGAAACGGGTGAAAAAAAGTTCCGGAGAGATGAGTGTGAGATCCATAGGGTCGGTGACTTGTTTGTGGAGATAAAAAAACTCTCGCACATGGTCAAGCAGCATGATTGTCATGATGATCCCCCGAAGGGTATCAATAGCGTTTATCCTGAGTTTTTTTGCCGTTTTCATGGTAATCAAAAGGTGTATTGTGCAGTTAAGGTGACAGTTCTAGGGGCGCCAGGTGTCAACCATGAACGATCATAACTGCTGGCAATATATTCTTCATCCAGAAGATTGTCAATAGTGAGGTTAAGTTTCCAGTTGTGATCAATTTTCCAATACGACAGCGCTTTAAGGGTTGTGTAGGATGGGAGGGTAAAGCTATTTATCACATTGCCTTGTCTACTGCCTACGTAGGTGATTGCACCTCCGATTCCCCATGCTTTATTGGCTCCATAAGACTCATCCCACATCGTGAGAATACTTCCGCTGTGTTTAGCAATATTTGAGAGTGCTTTTCCTTCGAGATTGATAACTTGATTGGTGGCAAAATCAACCTGTCCCCCCTGATCTTCAAGAATTTTTGTGTCAATTAGAGCATAGTTTCCTTGGATACGTAGAAAAGGGGTGATTTTTCCTGCAATATCCGCTTCAATACCACGGCTACGAACTTTGCCTGAGGTTGAAGAATATATGCCATTGACATCTGAGCCAGTCAAGACATTTTTCTTCTCAATGTGAAAAGCAGAGAGTGTTGCGCCCAATGATTTATCGATTGCTTCATATTTGATACCGCTTTCATAAGCTAACCCTTTTTCTGGATCAAATGGATTACCGCTGGCATCCGTACCGGCATTTGGTCTAAACGATTGTCCTGCGGAAGCATAGATTGACCATTCTTTGTCAAAAAGGTAGCTGGTTCCCAAACGAGAAGTTACTGCGGAATCTTTTTGTTCTCGTTGTGTTTGATTTAGATTGTTATTGTAATCGGTCTTGACCCGATCGTGTCGCAATCCTGCTAAAATTTTCCAGTTTTGTGTGAGTGAAATATTGTCCTGAGCAAAAAATGCAACTCCGTTTTGTACGTCATGGGTATTTGTTAGGGCTGTTAGTGCACCTGCATTTACGGTATAGGTGGGTGAGGTTAGGATATTGTTTACAGTTACTTTATTGTTGCGATTATTTAAAATTTGGTCATTGGTGAACTGATAGATTTCTGTTCCGACGAGTAAATCATGCTCTTTTAATTTTCCATGAACATCGGCTTGCAATGTTGTGTCTGTTGTTTGATAGTCACGATAACGGGATCTAAGATTGACACTGTCTCCTGTGACGATAGTGAATGGACGTACTTCAGATGCTAGCCCCTCAAGACTTCCACGCTTGTGAGCAACACCGATATGGGTATCCCATTCATCCGTAATTTCGTGCGTGAGGGAGAGTTGATGATTTTGGCTATTTAGGGTTGTGTCTCCATCGGCAGGATTACCTAGGAAGTTTTCAATTGGCATAGCGGCTGTATCGCCGTTTATAGAGACCAATCCTCGGTCTAGAGGCGCTTTTTGACGTAAAAACTCTCCATCATAACTCAAAGTTGTTTTGTTGTTGATCAGCCAAGTAAACGCAGGGGCTATTAGCGTACGACTGCTGTCTATGTAATCACGGAAACTCCCTTTGTCTTCTTGAGCCACGTTCAATCGATAGGCAAAATTAGAGCTAAGAGCAGCTGTCGAATCGATTGCAACACGGTAAAAATCATAACTCCCAATAGATGCATCTATGGCATGTTTGGATTTAAATTCAGGTTTTTTAGTAACGATATTCAAAGTACCGCCTGGTTCGCTGTTTCCATATAAAGCAGCAGAGGGACCTTTTAGAAATTCGATGCTTTGCACATTGGCCATATCTCTAGGAGGATTAATGCCTCGATTGCTAGAGAAGCCGTTGCGCATCATACTCATACCGGTATTTTCATTTCCGGCGAATCCACGAACTGCAATGTTGTCCCATGTTCCACCGAAATTGTTTTGTCGAGAAACACCACTGACAAAGTCCAATGCGTCGTTTATTCTAAAAGCATTTAAATCATCGAGAGTCTCTTCTGTAATGACTTTGACAGATTGTGGAAGTTCCAATAATGGTACATCTGTACGCGTAGCCCCATTGACGATAGGTTGGTAGTACCCCTCGCTGGAAGCGGAGGATAAAACATCTGTAGCTTCGATGTTAATCGATGATAATTCTTTTGTAGCGGTAGTATCGTGGGCCATGATATGAACTGGCAATAAAAGGGTTACAGCAATTAAACTGTGATGACGAAAATTATAGTACATAGATATTTCCTTGATAATAAATATTTGGTGAAAAGTATTTTTAATAAATAGAGTGAAAAAGATTAAGCGGCTGGAGGAGAACGGCTTTTATTTTGGATATATGCTCTAAAAGAAGGGAGTTTTTCGAGATGAGGTATGGGTTCAAAATTATAGGTAGCTGTGACAACAATGGTCGGAGTGTCTAAAAGTATAGGGGTTTGCGCATACTGATATACATAGCAAACTTCAGTATGATTGATGCTCTGTTTGTGGTTGTGTATAACTTCATGCAAGGAGGCTATGAGCGTTGCAATGACAAACATAAATGCAACATAGTGTCTGATATGCTTCATATTCCCCCGTTTTTTTAAAAGCGGATTTTATACTATGGTTTCTTAAGCTCATTATTGAAAATATTGTTAGTGAGCAAGGTATACGTTTAGGTTTAGATTGTTAATTATTTAGATAGCTCTTTAATTTAAAAACGCGTTTTTGAAATCATTTTTATCCAAAGAGGTTACCCCAATCTCGGTAAAAAATTCCAAAATAGGGAGCTCTTGTGCATAGCTAGAGCTAAAGTCTGGGTTAAAACACTCGATCGTAGCACGCAAAATATCGTCCATCAGAGGAGATGACTCAGTGCTGGTGTGTTCATAATACTCTTTCATCGCAGCTTCTGGAGAGGCATGGATGAAAACAATGGCTTCTTTAATGGCCGTAACAAACGTTTCGCATACAGCTGTGTTGGCGTGGTAATACGATTTATTGACAAAAATATCAAGTGCGCTAAAGTTTGCAAAGCCTGCATTTTTTGCGTCCAAATAGAGCACTTCCATCCCCTCATGCTGTGCTTCAATCCCCTCAAAGTTGTAAAAATACAACCACCCAGCATCGGCGCCTTCTTTCATGTATTTGAGATGTTCAAATCCATTGGCGACAAAGGATACTTGATCACGTGATACTTGCACCCCTTTTTGTGCGTAAAAACGTCGAATGATTTCGAAGCCAATGGTATTGGTGGTTTCGTTGGAAACAGGAGTGGTTACAACGATGTTTTCACCGTTGAGAAGTTTCTCATACGAAGATGCTTTGAGCAATACTCCGCCCTTTGTCTCAAAAAACATTCCAAGGGAGAGAAAGTTTTCATCGTATTGCTCGATGAGGTGCAGCGGCTCATTTGTAGCAAATTCGATATTTCCAGCCAGCAATTCACTCAAACCATCATAATGTTCTTCGGGCTCAATAAGCTCAAATTCAATATTGTATTTGTCAAACATTCCACATCGTTGTGCAACAATAAACGGGAGATGATCGGGGTTAAGAAACCATTCGATAGCTAAAGTGAGTTTCATGTGTTAATTCCTTGTAGGAGCAGTTACAGCAGCTCCTCTAAATTTATAAGTAATTGTAAGAAAATAACAGAAGGTTTCGTAGTCGATTTATGTCGTTTTATATTAAAACTTTATTCAGGTTACTTTTCGAGATAAATCGACAAAAAAACAGTACCGATATTGTCCGAGTTAGTTCTATAATATTCTAGAATTTTTACACAGGAGTACATCATGTTAAAAGAGTTGTTTTACACCGGAATGGGTGGAGCGTTATTGATCAAGGAAAAAGTAGAGGAAGAACTCAAAAAACTCGAAGAAAAAGGGAAACTCAATGCAGATGAGTCTAAAAGCTTTTTGGAAAACCTAAAAACCAAAGGTGAAAACGAAGAGGCACGTCTCAAAGAAGAGCTCAAAACTGCCATCAAAGAGGTGATTGAAGAACTGGGACTTGCCACCAAAAAGGATATAGAGGCACTTGGAAAGTGAACCGTATGTATTCCCCTTATCGGTTATGGAGTGTGTTTCGACTGCTCCTCTCTTTTTATCTCTTAATTAAAAAAAAGAGCCGATTCTTTGGGGTTACACCCTTACCTCCCCAAAAACTTGCCAGTACCATAACGATGCTTGGTGCGAGTTTTATAAAACTGGCGCAAGTTCTCGCGACGCGTAACGATTTTTTCGATGCACAGTATCTGGGTGCGCTTAAAACTCTGCATGATGATCTGCCTCCTATGTCCAAAAAAGAGTATGAGAGGGTGATGCATCGCGCTTTTGCCACACTGCCCTTTATCCGCTTCAATCCTACCCCCATTGCTTCTGCCTCTATTGGTCAGGTGCATGAGGCATGGCTGGATGAGGAGACCAAAGTTGCCGTGAAGTTACGACGTGAGGGGATCGAAAAGCGGGTTCGTGCGGACATACGCATTGTCTCATTTTTTAACCGCATTTTCAGACCGCTATTCTCTCACACAACGCGTCACTCGGTTGAATCGGTTATTGCTGAGTTTTCGGTCATGATTGTTCAAGAGTGCAGTATGAATCAAGAGCGCGCCAATCTGGAAAAGTTTTCCCATATGTATGCTGCTTCGGGAGTTATTTTCCCTGTCCCATATGGGCAATACTGCTGTGATGATGCACTCGTGATGAGTTATGAGCAGGGGTGGCGCTTTGATGACAGAGAGAGCATTACCGCAAGCGGTATTGATATCATCCCTCTTATCGATAAACTGGTCCGATTTTATACCGATCAGATGCTGGTAAAGGGGTATTTTCATGCGGACCCCCATCCGGGTAATCTTCTCGTGACTCCTGAAGGTCAGTTGGTTCTGCTGGATTTTGGGATGGTCAAACGGGTTTCCAATCCAACCCGTATCGCCATCATCGAGCTTTTACGTGCCGCCAATGAACAAGATTATGAAGCATATGTGAGCGCTTCAAAACGTCTTGGGACAGTGGCATACGATGCACCTACGGCAGAACTTGCCGAATTTACCCAACGGATGTTTGAGATATTTGCCAACGATGCCCTCGACAGCAGCAGTATGCAACAGCTTGCATTCCAAGTACTGGAACAGACCCGAAATCTGCCGTTCAAACTCCCGCAAGAAGCGATCTATATTTTGCGGGTAAGCGCCATAATCGAGGGACTTGGAACGACGTACATCGAAAACTTCAACGGCATAAAAGACATCCTTCCTATCTTACAGCGCAATATTCCACGTGCATTGGGGATGAAAGATTCCCTCTTAGAGAGCATCATCGATGAGATCAAGCATCTGCCCGATGATTTGCATGCAGCGAGGGAGACACTCCGGCGTGCCAGCCGTGGTGAGTTGGTCGTAGAGCTGTCACCGCTTCAGCTAGAGAGCATAGGGCAAAATGTCGAAAATGCCATCCGTCCGATTGTGGTAGCCTTGATGTTGGGATTGGGTGCAATGGGCGCTTGGATGGGCGGAGCACAAGAGGTAGCTTACGTTTTATTAGGTGCGGCGATGATGAGGTTATGGTATCAGTAAAAGTATATTTTAGTAGTTAAGGTATTAAATATAAGATATAATACTTATAGATTAAATACATATAAAAGGATATTAGATGTTAACGTATGGTGTAACTGATATTCAAAACAAACCCTCTTTAATGAAAATTATGGATGTGGCTGAAATCGTCGACAGAAGAGCGCATACTACTGTTGGATATTTTATTTCTTCAAAATATGAAAGCTTGATCTTGCCAATCATCGAAAAAATCGATCGAGAAGAAAAACTTGCAAAACTGCATAAACTAAAAAATCATCAAGATTTAGAATTTGCAGAGCTTGGAGTGGATGATGGAATTAAATAGAGGCGATATTGTCATCGTCAATCTTTACCCTAAAAAAGGTGATGAAGTAGGCAAAATCAGACCTGCCGTAATCATCTCAGGGGATGATGAAAATGCTATCTTAGATACAGTCATCCTTATGCCTCTTTCAACGGATCTTATTGATAATATGGATCCATACAGAATCAGAATCTTAAAACGAGATGGTCTCAAAGAAGATTCAGATATTTTAATCAATCAAATCCGGGCTCTTTCAAAAATGAGAATAAAAGAGAAAATTGCGAAACTTACATCGGTCGAATATGATGCTGTAATTGCCCATCTTTGCAAAAATTTTTAATTTGTAATTGAAAAAGTGGAGACCTAATAAAGCTTAAAGTGATTGAAAGTACGCTGTGTAGGGAAAGTGTTATGGTGACTCCAAGGGGATTTGAACCCCTGTGACCAGGATGAAAACCTGGGATCCTAACCGTTAGATGATGGAGCCACAATAAAATGTGGAAAGTAAAAAAATGGTGTCCCGTGATGGATTCGAACCATCGACCCCTTCATTAAAAGTGAAATGCTCTACCAGCTGAGCTAACGGGACAACCTGCACTAAATCATTCGGTTAGCATGATTTGTGGACGGGAATTATAGTCAATATAAGCTTTAATGTCAATGGGTTAAAGGCAAGAATGGTGTTAAGAGGAAGAGAAGAGAATTTTAGAGACAATTATTTTAATAAAAAAAGGAAAAAAATCATGAAAAAGTTCTTTTTGTTGCTACTACTCTTTGGTTCATTTTTGTATGCCGCATCGATTCAAAGTGATAAAGAATTTCAGCAAGCCGTTACGAAGATGGGAAAAGATGAAAAACTGGTGTTGATGATTTATACCGCTGATGATTGTCCTGAGTGTGCCTATATGAAGCAAAAAGTGTTTCATGACAAAACGGTAGAGCCATTTTTGAACCGCCATTTTGTTGTGATTGAAAAGAATGTTCATCGTAATCAATTGCCAGATGGATTTGATTATTTCGGTATTCCGACGATGTTTTTTATCGATAAGACAGGGGTGAAAAAAGAAACCCTTGTGGGGAGTAAACGTCCCAAGGCTTTTTTGGAAATCTTGCATAACGTATGGGGTAAAAAACAATGAAAATGGTTTTAGCGCTATTGTCATGTATGGGATGGATTCACTTATCTGCGTATGATGCCAATCATTTAAAAACGCTTTTAGAAGAAAAAGAGTGTATTGGATGCGATTTACGTGGCGCTGATTTGCAGGATATCGATTTTAGCGGATGTGATTTGAGTAAAAGTAATTTTTCAGGTGCAAATGTGAGTCGAAGTATTTTTGTCATGGCTGATTTGAATGATGCCAATCTCAGTGATGCAAATGCAACTGAGTCTGTTTTTTGGAAAGGAACGATGCAGCATGCCGATCTTACCCGTATTCATGCACAAGGAGCAAGTTTCAAAGGGACCCGTCTGGATGGGAGCAATCTCAGCTTCGCCGATCTTCGAGGGACGAAAAGTTGGAAAGCGAATTTCACGAATGCGTTTTTTAGACAAACAGATTTTACCGACGCGGAGCTGGGGGATGCGAAATTTATCCACAATGACCTGCGTTCTTCTAAATTCTCTAGAGCTCTTTTGTGGAAAACACATTTCAGCGATGTTATGATGACCAAAGCGCAGTGTGCTCATGCCAAAAAAGAGGAAGCGCTACTGGATTCCAACGTGATGTGCCATTGAGAGATTAAATCATAACAAATCATGCTTTCTTTTATCTCTATAATAAGCTAAAAAGCTATAATTTCACTTATGAATAATTGGCTTTTTGATCTTTCATGGATGTGGTTATTGCTGCCACCCTTGCTATATTGTCTGTATCGTTGCAAGGTAGCCGTTCGACAACACTATTTTCCTCATCTGCATTTTTTTACCAAACCAAACAAATGGCGTAATTTTGAGTGGCTTCTCAAAGCTACGATCGTGGCACTGATAGTGGGTGCTTTGGCGACTCCCGTGATGATCGATTATTCCGATCCGCGCAATCGCAGCGGGGTGGATATCGTTCTCTCTATTGATGGGAGCGGATCGATGAATGCCTCGGGTTTTGGGGAAGAGGGGAGCCGAGAGAGCCGATTTGAGATCGTTCAAAAAATTGCGAGTGATTTTGTGATGAAACGCGCTTCGGACAATATCGGTGTTGTGGTGTTTGGGGATTTTGCGTTTATCGCTTCACCCATAACGTATGAAAAAGAGATCATTGCACAGATGATCGGGTATCTAAGCTACGCGATGGCGGGGCAAAATACCGCGATTGGAGAGGGAATCGCGATGGGGGTGCGTGCGTTACGGGATTCCAAAGCGGCATCCAAAGTGATCATTTTGCTCACCGATGGAGAGCATAATAGCGGATCGATTTCCCCAAGAGAAGCTGTGGCAATGGTGAAAAAAGAAAAAATTCGCCTCTACACGATCGGTATCGGAGCCAAGGGGGAGTTTGATAGCCCATTGTTGGAACAACTGGCACGAGATGGCAATGGTGCGTTTTTTGCTGCCACCAATGAAAAGGAGCTTCAAGAAGTCTACGCCCAGATTGATACGATGGAGCGTTCACGGATCAAAAGTGCGCACAATGTGCTAGAAGAACATTATTTTCAGTGGTTTTTAGCACCTGCTTTATTTCTTTTAGGGTGGCTGATGTGGCGACGAAGGGGTGTGGTATGAGTTTATTGACCCCTTTGTGGTTGCTGGCGTTGGGAATCATCCCTGCTTATTTTTATGCGGTGAGACGTTTTGGATGCCGAGCGGACGGGTCGCAAAAGTGGCTTTTGGTTTCGATCGTTTTCGTAATCGTGGCGTTGGCGCGTCCAGTGCTGGAACAAAAACCAATAAGCGTTGAACAGATGGGATCGGATGTGATCATCGCGGTGGATTTATCGTACTCGATGCGTGCAACCGATGTGGCTCCAAGCCGTTTGAGTGCCGCTAAAACGTTGTTGAGTGATTTGGTGCGCGGCGATACACAAGATCGGTTTGGGGTGATCGGATTTACCACCAGTGCCATCATTCTTTCACCGCTAACTAAAGATACGGAACTTTTGGACCATCTTTTTGGCTCTTTGGATGAATCGCAGATTATTACCAAGGGAACGAGTGTGATGAGTGCGCTGGAACTTGCCCGCAAAATGTCCTATGCTAAACAGCCATTGGTAATCCTTCTCACGGATGGAGGGGATGAGGCATCGTATGCCAAAGAGGCCGATTTTGTACGCGATAATAATTTGCGCTTGAGTGTTGTGATGCTTGGAACAGCTCAAGGAAGCACTTTGAGCGAGGGTGATGGAACGCTTAAAGATGAAAATGGCCATATTGTGGTCAGCTCACGCAACGATGCGATAGGGGAGATCGTGGAAGCAGGTGGCGGGAAGATGATAGAGGGTGCGGATACCAGCAGTGTTCGAGAGCTGATTACGCAATCTCGCCATGAAGATTTCCAAGGCAAATCGACGGTATTACGCTATCAAGAGCTTTTTTATGTGCCTTTGATTTTGGCGTTGATCTCTTTTATCTTTTCCATGACTTCTTTGGGCGAAAAAGTATCAAAAGGTATTTTGTTCATTTTGGCGCTGATAGGAGTTTCTTCTCATGCTGGAGTGCTGGATTTTGCTTATCTTTATGGTGCTAAAAAAAGCTATGAGGCAGGAGCGTATGAACGTTCTGCACAATTGTATGCGCATGTCCCAACACCCAAAGCAAAATACAATCAAGCTGCGGCATTGTACAAGGCGGGAAAATATCAAGATGCTCTTGCTCTCTATCAAAGCATTAAATCAAACGATCCGATTTTCAAAGCGACCCTTTATTACAATAGTGGAAACTGTTATATACGCCTTCAAGAGTTTGAGAATGCCAAAGAGGCTTTTCTCAAGTCCTTGACGTTGAATTATTCCAAAGAGGCGGACGATAATCTCCGCTTTATTGCGCAGGCACAGGAACAAAAAAGCTTGAATGTACGTAAAGAAAAAAAAGATCAGTTTCAAGCCGAAGCTGGTGCTCCTAAAGGGGAATCAAAACCGACCAAACAAGGGGGCGGCAGTAATATGAAAAGTGATATGGCCGCTGGCGGGGGTGGTGATGAGGGGAAAAAAGTCCAAAGTGATCCGAGATTGTCGATGTCGCAGGGCAAAGCCCGTCTTAGTTCGACGCAGTATGAGTTGATCAATCAAAGGAGTGTGCATGAAACAAAGCCTTGGTAGGCTGCTACTTTTATTTTTGTTGATAGTAGGAACAGTAGATGCAGCCCAATATAAGTGGAGCGTACTAAAAGCGCCTAAGCAACTGCATGTTGGAGAGGGTGCCGTGGTACGTTATCAGTGTCTTTTTGATGGCAGTGCCGGGGATTATACGGTGGTATTTAAGCCTACCGATTCAAAAAACTATAAAGCATCCATGGTGACGCAAGATGATCATATTATCAATGGAAAGCGAATTTTGCAGTTTGATGTCCTGATTACTCCTGTTAGTGCCGGAATTTTGGATATCAAACTGGATGCCTTGATGCGACATACGACGTTTGGTTCGATCGAAAATGCTTCCATCGGGCGTGACAATGTTAAAAAATACGATTTTAAAGATGAAAAAGTAATGATGCCCGATGTCAAGATTCAGGCTATTGAAAATACGGCTGATCTCAGCGGCGAGATTACTTTTGCAGTGCAGGTGGACAAGGTCAAAGCTCGTTCCCATGAGCCGGTCCATTTGAGTCTTTATGTACGAGGACGGGGCAATCTCAATGAATTCGTCCCATTTGAGCTTAATATCAGCGGGGTGAAACATTTTAGCGAGCCAGCCTATCGAAACCTCTCTTTGGGGGAAAACGGTTACGAGGGGGAGATTCGTCAAGAGTTTGCCCTTGTGTCCGAAAAAAGTTTTGTCATTCCCTCCTTTAGCGTGAGTGTTTTTGATACAAAAAGTCATACTAGTAAGATTTTACGATCGCACAGCATTGCCATAGAAATTGAAAAGGGGTTTGAGCCAAGCAATCTCTTGGATGCACCGCAGTCAAATGGTTACACACATTGGAAGCAGTATGGTTTTTATACCCTTTTTGTACTGCTGGGGGTTATTTTGGCCGAAGCTGCGCGATGGCTTTGGGCTCATCGTCCCCGAAGAAAAAGCAAAGCATTCTGGGACAGTGCCCAAACGGCAAAAGAGCTGAGTGTTCTGCTTTCTTTGCAGGGAGAATCCCACTATTTACAGATTATCCAAATGCTGGACGAAGGCAAGCTCACACTCAACGAAGCCAAAAATGAATTAAGACGGATGATAAGTACAAACGAGGAGAAACGATGATAAAAATAATAGAGGCAATACGTACCGAAATCGCAAAAGTAGTGGTTGGGCAAGAGAAAATGATTGATGGGCTTTTGATCGGGTTGCTGTGCGAGGGGCATATTCTCATCGAGGGGATCCCGGGACTGGCAAAAACAACAACGGTCAAAGCGCTTGCGCAAACGTTGGGATTGGATTTTAAGAGAGTTCAATTTACTCCCGACCTGTTACCAAGTGATATATTAGGGGCTGAGGTGTACGATCCTCAAAACAATCTGTTCAAGATTAAAAAAGGGCCCATTTTTACCAACCTTTTATTGGCAGACGAGATAAACCGTGCTCCTGCAAAAGTACAGTCGGCTTTGTTAGAAGCGATGCAGGAGCGGCAGGTGACCTTGAGTGACGAAAGTTTTGAACTCTCGTCCCCCTTTTTGGTTATGGCAACGCAAAATCCGATTGAGAATGAGGGGGTATATCCTCTGCCAGAAGCGCAACTGGATCGTTTTATGCTCAAAATCAAAGTGGGTTACAACACTCCCGATGAAGAGCTTCTTATCGCACGTCGTATTGCTTCCAAGAGTTCTGAGCCCATTCATGCTGTTGTCAATGCACAGGTACTTCAGGAGTTGCAAGAGAAAGTTAAAACGGTTCACATCGATGAAGAGGTGGAACGTTACATGATTGCCCTTGTAGGAGCTACGAGAGAACCTGAACGTTTTGGATTGGAGTCGATCAAACGGTACATACAATTTGGGGCTTCTCCTCGTGTGAGTATTGATATGTTCAAAGCCGTTCGTGCCATGGCATTTTTGAGAGGCAAAGAGTTCGTTGCCCCTAGCGATATTGCCAGTATTGTCAAAGATTTGATGCGCCATCGCATTGTGTTGTCGTACGAAGCTGAGGCCGAGGGGATCGACGTTGATACTCTTATCGAGCAAATCGTCACTGCGGTACCAGTTCCGTAAATCATGAAAAAAGTTTCCGAAATCCTTATCAAGGCACGCCGCCAGATCGTGGGTGAACGTATCGGTAACAATCCTTCGATGTTTCGGGGGGAGGGGTATGATTTTATTGAGCTGCGTGAATACATTTGGGGCGATGACACCCGTCATATCGATTGGAACATTACCGCCAAAATGCAGCGTCCCTATGTCAAAGTGTTTCGTGAAGAGAGAGAACTTAGCGTTGTCAGTGTGGCGATGCTCTCAGGTGCGTTGGATTTCGGTAAACCTGAACGTAAAATCGAGAGTGTTGCTCAAGCCGTAGCACTCATCGGATATTCGGCTATAGGTAATGGAGATTTGTTTGCTCATTATAATTTTTCGCAAACCTTACGGGATGAGGTACGCGTGGGTAAAAAGAAGTTTGCCGTGAGCCAGAGTGTGGATTCGGTGATGAACGCCCAACTGCTAAATCATAAAGCCGACTATACCGCCATGGCACAAACCCTCTATAAGCGACTCAAACGCAGGTCACTTATTGTGGTTATCGGCGATTTTTTTGAGATTCCCGACATGCGGTTGTTGGCAAAAAAACATGAAGTAGTAGCCGTTGTCGTGAGAGACCGTTTAGAAGAAAAACCACAACCTTTTGGGTTTACGGCGTTGATCGATCCAGAGAATGGGACAGTGTTAGAAGGGGACTTTAATACCGCGAGTGTTCAAAAATACCATGAAAAAATCCGAGTGCATGATGGAATGTTGTTTGAACAATTGCGCCGTGACGGGATTCGCTATACGAAACTTTATACCGACGGTAACGCATCCGTGACCTTGCGACGCTTGTTTGAGGGGAGATTGTAATGGCTTCTTCGATGGATATTCCCGTACACGACATAGGGCCGCTTTTAGAGGTTTCAGAGTATTCTTTTGTATGGTTTGTAGCACTGATTGCAGTGGTATTCGTCGTTATTGCTGTGTTGGTGAAACAGATTCGTTCTCGAAAAAAAACCAAAAAGGCAGATGCGCGAACCCTCCGTTACGAAAATTTTAGCCGCATTAATGTGAGCCACCCCAAAATCGCAGCGTATGAGATATGTAAGCAGGGCGCTTTTTTTGCACATGATAGTGAAGAGATGTTTGGTGCGTATCGTACCCTTTTTGAACGGTTAGAACGGTATAAGTATGCTCCAAAAGTAGAGCCGATGGATGAAGAGAGCATCGCTCTTTATCACGCTTATCAAAAAATGATTGCGCTGTGAGCTTACGAAAAAATATCCTGTAGTTTATTGGCATTTTTCATCTCGTTGTGCAATGAGGTGTAATCTTTTACGAGCAATGCTTCTTTCATAGTCGCAAGCTCACGTTCAAAGAGCTCAATGGCTTCCAGGACATTTTGTCTGTTTTGGCGAAAGATGTCTTCCCACATGTTTGGAGAACTTTGGGCCAATCGGCTCATGGAACGAAATCCACCTGCGGCAAGGGTAAGAATGTTCTCTTTTTCTTCTTGTGCCAACACCGTGTTTGCCAGAGCATACGAAATGACGTGGGGCATGTGGCTGATAAATGCCGCATGACGATCATGCTGATCCGCCCCCATTGTGTGTACTTGCATATTAATCGAACGAAAAAGTTTTAATGCCGTATTGCGCTGTATCTCGCCGCTGTGTTCTAAATCGCACATAACGAGTACTTTATCGGTATAAAGCCCTTCTATAGCCGCATTGGG
>JAMCPS010000006.1:0-2985 GCA_023379705.1 Campylobacterota bacterium | reverse complement strand
AAAGGGGCGCTGTACGACATCAAACGAATCGAGAGTGCTAAAAAGCGTATTATGGATGCTTTGAATCAAGAAGGAAAAATTGACTCAGTAGTAGAAGTAGAGACGACAAAACTGGACAATGGCAGTTTAAGTGTGAAGTTTATAGCAAATGAAGGTGAAGAAATTATTATTAAAGAACTCAAATATTACGGTGTTTCTGGATTGGATGCCGACGAATTTGATACGGTTATTGCAAATAAAGAACGTGATTTTATGGGATGGATGTGGGGACGTAATGACGGCAAAATGAAAATTGCCGAATTGCAGTACGATCCATTTCGTATTCATGATTATTACATGCAGTTTGGGTATTTAAATGCAAAAATTGATGCTCCGTTTGTGGCGGTTGATTTTAATCGCTATGAAGCAAAAATAACTTATAACGTCTTTGAAGGGGATATTTTTCGAGTAAGTGATATTCTTATTTTTCAAGATACAGCGGTTATCGAGGATCAAGCCCTTTTGGATGTTATTGCACTGGCAAAAAACAAACCGTTTAACATTAAAACATTTCGAGATGATGCCGATCGGATAAAAACAAAAATTGCGGATCTAGGATACGCCTTTGTTCAGGTTCAACCTGATTTGCGCCAAGACAAAGAGACAAAAACGGTAGAGGTCATTTACCGTATTGTTCCAGGTAAAAAAGTGCGTATCGGTAACGTGGTTATTGCAGGTAATAATCGAACCCTTGACCGAGTTGTGCGCCGTGAACTTTTTTTAGCGCCGGGTGATTTATACAGCCTTACAAACCTCAAAGATTCTCGCAATGCCTTGGGCCGTACGGGTTATTTTGAAACCAATACCATCGAAGAAAAGCGTATCGATGATGAAACAATGGACATTATCGTCCAAGCCAAAGAAGCACCAACGGGTAACATACAGTTAGGCGGTGGATATGGGAGTTTTGGAGGAGTAATGCTCAGTGCTGCCATCAGTGACCGTAATATTTTCGGTTCCGGTATCACCGTAGGATTAAATTTGGAAAAATCACAACGCACCAACAGCATTGCATTCAATATTTCCAATCCGCGTCTCAATGACAGCGATTTTAGCGGTAACTTTGCTATTAATGACAGTGCAACCCAGCTCGACAGTTTTACGACGGCATCAAGAGGTCTTAGTATGGGGATAGGTCATCGCTTTAGCCGTTACTGGAGCGGCTATGCCGGATATAATTATTCTCAAAACAGTTACAGCAGTGTGGATGCAAATCTTACTGGAATCGATCCCCGTTTTTATGAAAGTTATGCAAAAAGCTCTTTGATGACATCCGCATCGTATGACAGTACAGACGATTATTATGTGGCCAGAGAGGGGATGACCTTTTCTCAAAGTTTTGAAAAAGCGGGACTAGGGGGAGAAGCTGATTTTCTCAAAAGCCGTTCGACCTTGGGTGTTTATCGAGGATTGCAAAAGCTGACTGATTTTGATTTGATTTTGCGCTATAAAGCTCGTTATAACTACATTGCAGATACGGGATTTGTACCGATTAATGAACGATTTTTTATGGGAGGGATCGGTTCTGTACGAGGATATCGAGGCTTTTCGATTTCTCCTTATACGTATAATACGGATGGAAGCATTCAAATGACAAACAATGGTGAACCATTCAGAAATGGAGGAAAGCAGACCTTTTCGAACAGTTTTGAACTCAGTTTTCCTCTTGTCCCAGAAGCACGTATGCGGGCTACCGCGTTTTTCGATTATGGGATGATTGGGAATGAATCTATTACAGAGATGAAGCGAGGAGGTTATGGGATATCGTTGGAATGGTTTAGCCCTGTTGGACCTTTACAGCTCGTATTTGCAAACCCTTTAGCGCAGAAGCCAGGAGACAATGTTGTTCGTTTTGAGTTTACAATCGGACAACGTTTCTAAACGTTAGTCACGTAATAAAATAGAGAGCTGCGGCGGTAACGGCAAGTTTTTCAGTTGTTCTTGTGCGAGATAGAGATCTTTTCCCATCACCGTAAGTTCCCCATCGCTAAAAGAGAGAGTAAGAGATTGGGCAGTGCTGCGTTGCGCGAGTAATATATGCGAAAGCCAAAGAATCGTATAAAGTGCATTGAGTACTTTATTGGTCGGAAGAAGCGATCCATAGCTGTTCTTTGGGATTAAATCGGAAGAAGTATGGCCTTTTTTAAACAACAGCAAATGGGATATAAGGGCAATTTGGGCATGGGTCAACCCATAGTTCAGAGCATTGAGTGCTAGGTAGTGACTGTGCTTTTGATAAGCGTAATACCGCACTCCCAATCCGATAGGGAGAAGTTTGGCCGCCATTACAAGCTCGGTACGCGAGGATAATGGAAGATCAAGATGAGTATGCATAAGTGTAAAGAGGCGCTTTGCTAAAGCAGAACATTCACTACCGTGGTTGCTAAAAGTTGCATAGGTATCTAAAAGATATCGCAGTGAAGGGTTGTAGTTCTGAGGAAATTGATCTTTTGCATTACGAAGTAAGTCACTTAAATAAACCCCCTCACGAACACCCACTCCGCTGCAGATTAGTTTTTGAACATTCAAATGGTTGGCAATGCGCTGCAATATAAGCGTTCCCGGTTTGATGGTATCAAAGCGATCAGGTTTGATATTTAACGATTTGAGTTTTTTGGGAGAAGCTTCCATAATAGCATTGGAAAATGTTTCAAAGGCTTCTTTTGTGGTTGTGTAACCATGCAGTTTTTTAAGAGCGTATTGCTCTTTTTTCATAAGCGATCGTGTGAGTGCCCGAAAGGTTCCTCCGACGCCTATAAGTATTTGCGTTGATTCAAAAGGAAGTGTATTAAGGGCATCATCAATGTAGCGTACAGCCCCCTCTATGTCTCCGTGATCCATAAAAAGTTCTTTGAGCCGTACCGTACCAATGTTGAGAGAAAACATCTTTTCAACTTTGCCATTGCTCATTTGCGCAAATTCGCTTGAACCGCCGCCAACGTCCAC
>JAMCPS010000005.1 GCA_023379705.1 Campylobacterota bacterium | reverse complement strand
TAAGCTCATGCTTCTTTTCAAAAATGTCGTTCAGGTTTTCTCCATAGCCATTGCTGCCGTTACCTCTTTACTAATTCTCAAAGAGATGCGTCTATGGCAGTTTCAGCATGCGGAACGTATGAGTATTATGGCCCTTTTTGGTGCTCCTGTATGGCTTCGTTCTGCTGTTTTATTTCGACTTGCCATTGTGGATGCGATTATTGCAACGGCCATTTTATGTTTGGCTTTTTTTCTGATCGATTATTATGGTTTTCTTATTGCTCAGCTCAAAGCGGTCGGTATTAGTGTTCAGCTCTTTAACTTTGTAGATGATGCACTTCGATCTCTTGTCATTGCATTGGGAATTTCTATTGCGCTAACCTTTATGATCGTTATTTTTCCTAACGAAGAGGACTAAATGACCTTTTTCCATCGTTCCCTTATCTTAGCAACCTTACTGGGCGTAAGTGTCTATGGTGCTAAAATTGATGATCGAATACAATCGGCTACCTCCAAATTAAACCAAGCCAAACAAACCTATTCATCCCTTAACACCAAGCTTGAAGCCACTGCCAATAAAATTTTGAAACAAAAGCAAGTCGTTAATATTCAGCAACAGAAGATCAATACGCTCGTCACTGAACTCAACTCCAAAGAATCCGTCTATCAAGCCAATAAATCAAGCTTGCACTCTCTGGAAGCACAACAAAATCAATTGATTAAAACACAAAATGATATTGAACAGAAGCTTGTATTTGCCATCGCTCGTAACACTTCCATCTCTCTTCTTGTCAACGACGATCGAGCCAAAGAGGCAAATGCAATTATCACCGAAGAGGCACTAAAACTTCACTTAAAACAAATCAATCAAGAGATCAAAGAGCTCAATTTCATTTTTGGTGAAAATGCCGCCAAGATTACGGCCCTTTCTTCTCAAACAACGGTACTCAAAAAATCAATTGCCATTATCGATCAGCAAAAGCAAAATGTCCTGGCGACTAAGCAGCAAAATGAAAAGGCAATCGCTGCTTTGGAAAAAGAGAAGCAAGAGTACAAACGTTCACTTGGCCGTATTCTAAATCAACAGCAATCACTTCAAAACACTCTTGCCAGTTTAAACATCATCAAGCGCGACTCTATGAAACCGCAAAAAGCTCCCCCTCATCTAGTGGCGGTAAAACCCGGTTCTAAACCGCTTCCTGCAGGTGCTCAAAAAGCCATTTCAGCATACATCCCCTCTAAAACAGCCAATTACAGTGGTGATCGTACCATTGCTCCGCTGGATGGCTACAGTGTTACAAAACGTTTTGGCATGTATACCGATCCTGTTTACGGCATCAAAATTCACAATGAATCCGTTTCATTACGTCCTAACGAAGCCGATGCCAAAGTAAAAGCCATCTTCAACGGTAAAGTTATTTTTGCAAAATCCACGGCAATGCTTGAAAATGTTGTCATCATTGAACACGATAATGGATTGCACACGATTTATGCTCATATGGATAAAATTGCCCCAACAATTTCTGTTGGTCAACGCTTAAAACAAGGGGCAATTATCGGTCGTGTTGCCCGTGAATTGATGTTTCAAGTCACCCAGCGCAATGCTCACATCGACCCATTGCAAGTCATAAGGTAATTAAACTAAAAGGGCCAGACGGCCTGAACCATTTTACTTGCCCATCCTTGGTTGACCGAACGGTCAATGTCCCCTTCATTGGCATACATAATTTTGGCATCTGAAATGTTAGAAGAATTGATCTGATTGTTTTGATCAATGTCATACGGACGGATTACACCGCTTAACTGCATGATTTGTTTTTGATCATCTACCATGATTTCACGACGACCTACGATGAAATAGTTCCCATTAAGCATTACCTTGACAACACGTGCAGAAACGGTAGTTGCAAAAGATGCGTTTTTTGTAGCGGTTCCCGAACCCGCATATTCAGAGTTGGAACCGCCGCTAAAGCCAATATTGCCGATACCATTGAGTTTTGCCGCCGCTGAATTAACCGCAGAGTTAACTCCACCACCGGCAAATACCCCTCCGTTTAACCCTATCGTATCGGATTCAGCGAGTGCCTTAACCGCTCTATTGGAACTCGTCGCTGTTTCAGAAATGACAACGGTTACAATGTCATTCACATTCATCGCTTTTTGATCAGAGAACAAAGGGCTATTTCCCTGACCAAACAAGCTTCCACGTTTAGCAAAGTTGCTCTCTTCTTCACGTGCAGGCATCTCTTCCACATATTTGGGAGGAGTGAACGTGATATCAGGCTCTGTGAGTTTGGCGGTACACCCGCTCATAAGCAACGAAATGGCAGTCAGAGAAAAGTAGGTTTTTGTCACTGTATTCGTCCATTCAAGAAGATTATTTAGCTATAATAAGCAAAAAGAGTTCCAAGGAAAAAAGATGAGTTTAAAAGAGCAAATCAATACTGATATAAAAACCGCTATGAAAGAAAAAGAGGTCGTTAAACGTGATGCATTACGTCTCCTTAGCAGTGCTATGAAACAAATCGAAGTGGATGAGCGTAAAGAACTAAGTGACGAGGATATTATCAAAATCATTCAAAAGCAGGTCAAACAACGTAACGATTCAATGACACAATACAAAGAAGCCGGTCGTGATGATTTGTACGATATAGAAGCCGCTGAAGCTGCAATTTTTGAAACCTATCTTCCAAAACAACTAAGTGATGAAGAGCTCCAAGCCGCTATACGCACCATTATCACTGAAGTAAACGCTGTATCTTTAAAAGATATCGGCAAAATTATGGGTGCTGCATCAAAAAGCATTGGCGCGCTAGCGGATGGAAAACGGATCAATGAGTGCGCTAAGAAACTCTTGAGCTAAAAGAATTATTCCTTCTCAGCCTCGATATGGGAACATAACTCTACGGATGCAATCCTAAAGACAATAGAGTTTTGGAAGATTAGAGGATGCGCGTATTGACACGTTACAATTCCCTCGCAGAAGGAAACTATTTTTTCAAGCTTTTTACCGCTCAAGGCATCTATAATTTTTCCAAGAACTTCCCCCTTTTGGACATGAGCCCCGCATTGTACTTTTGAAATAAAAATACCCGCACGTGATGCTTTGAGTAAAGTAATGCGGTTTGGATCCACGACATTGCTCTTTCGTCCCTCAAAAACAAGAATATTTAACATATCACGTTTGGAGAGAAATCGTACAATTGCCGTATGTACTTCGTTGCTAACATGCTGCTCTATCGCTCCATTTTTTCCAAAAACAATTGAAAATGCTTTCGTTTCCCACAATTGCCAGTTATATTGAAGCATAGCCGTTTCAACTGGATCGTGTGGACGATAATGGATAAAGCCCAATCCCAAATCTTTTGTGCATTCCAAATCTTCATAACCGCTTTGAACCAATTTCACATACGGAAGGCACATCCCCTGATCACGTCGACCTTCCAAAATAATCCCATAATCATACCCTTTGAGCTCACCAAAAAGCCGCGATGCTATACGCTGTGTCGTTTCACCTTGCGCGTATCCCGGAAACATCATATTGAGATCCGTTTTATCCAGCGGCCAGTTTTTTTCACCCATATTAAGAGCATACGCATTCACTGCTGGAATGACAAGAATACGCCCGATAATTCTCCCCTCTTCTTCTTTGATGCGCAAATATTCTACTAATCCTGACGCCACATAAAGCTGATTGATATGATCTCCGCTCATAGCACCCACGATAGCAACCGAAGGGCCTTGGGTATTTTCTTCACCAAATAAAAAACCTTCTATTCGCAAAGGTGCCCTATTGGGTGATTCAAGCGTTACTATGTCAAATCGCTTCATTGTTTTTCTCCAAAAATCCGTCCAACCAATGAGCCCTCGTACACAATCGGATAGGCTCTTATGGTAAACAGGATTCCCGCTATGGGAGCAATCACTTCATCCAAAACTTCACCACTCAACGCACTCACGATATGACCCACAAGCGAACCTTTTTCGATAATCTGACAATGATCAATTACGGGGACAAACAATCCTGGACATGCAGCATTTAAATAAGCCACCTCACCTACATGAGATTGAATGGGGAATCGGACTTTCAAGGGCTCAATGTCCAATATTCCCTCATGGGCCATCAGATTGAGCAAACCATCCAATAATTGGTGACCATACGTTTTGCCCAAACGCATTCCAACACCCATTTCAACGACCAATGTTTTTGTCCCTATCGTATTCATTGCATGGGCAAAGGTTGATTCCAAAACCGTCACCGCATCATGCACCCAGACAAAATCAATATTCAGCAAATTTGCCAAAGGGACAAGGACTTCTTCTTGAGATTTTGCAATACGTACCTGAGGAATTTCACGTAAAAAGACGTTACTGGAGTGAATATCGATCGCAAAATCACTTCCTCTCATGAGATTAACGACCCCATCGGCTATCTGAGCCGGAAGAAAGTCATTTTTACTGCCCGGAAAGGTACGATTGAGATCAACATCATAAAAAGGGACGGAGCGGGTAATACTGTCGATTCCCAAACTGTTGATTGCCGGATAAATATCAACGGTTCCTTTGATTGTTTCAGGATGCTCTCGCAGCCATTGTCCTAATAAAAAGCAAACATACTGACCTTCAAGCTCGTCTCCATGTATACCGCTGACTACAGAGATCCTTTTTGTGGATTTTCCTGCGACAGGTTCATAACGGCATCTTTGAATCCGAAAGTTTTCCCCTACCGGAAGTTCAATTGTTAATACTTCTTCTATGTTGCCCATGCTCACCCTTGCACTTGCCAAGCTTTGTCGGAAAGTTCCAAAATGCACACCTTTTCTTCAATCACTCGATCAATAACACCGTTTACAATAGCAAGTGCTCTGTCCAAGTCTGATGTGAAAATCTTACTGAATTGATAATTACGGTTCAACCGTTTTGCAATGGTATTCATCGCATCCAATTCAGAGTTCACATAATCAAATCCACCATACAGTCGTAAAATAAGATCGAATCGTTCAACGTATTGCCCTAAACGTACAAAATTATATGCTTTTGTACGTCCCAATTCTGAAGAAAAGATACCTAAAATAAAAGAAAGATCGTCAATGAAATCTTCCAACATACTGGGAGTAAGCACTTTTTTGGATGCACTTACAATATGGTTATGAATTAAATTTAGCCGCGCAAATCCCCGTTCATTCAAAAGATGACGTGTTTCAATTGCATTTTCTCGCGCCATCATAATCATAGTGGCAATGGAACTGCCGTGATTGCCATAAACGCCCTGATGTAAAAAATCGTGAGCATTTCCATAATCAATTTCTATGTCTAGTTTTGCATAATGATATCGACCGTAATCAATATCACGGTCAATGACGTTGTCATATCCTATGACCAACTCTTTGAGCATGGTCTGCGCACGCTGTAAATAACGCCCTTTCCAATAAAGCTGTCGTGCCGCATTCACTGTAATTGCTGTTTCTATCATAGCTCTACCACCCACGTATCTTTAAAACCTCCCCCTTGAGAAGAGTTGACCAAATAATTTCCCTCTTCCATTGCATAACGGGTTAAACCGCCCATGCTTACCGTGATCTCTTCCCCATAAATCACATATGCACGCAAATCGGCCTTTCGAGGCTCTACACCGCCATTGAGCATGCAAGGAAGATCGTAAAATTCAATCACTTCCTGCGCAATAAAACGACGTGGATTTTCAATAATTTTACCAATGATCTCTTCACGTTGCTCAGGGGATAAACGATTACCGAATAAGACACCGTATCCTCCTGCTTCCGCGACGTCTTTAATAACGAGTTTGTCAATATTTTCCAGTACATATTTACGATCTTTTTCGTAATACGGCAAATAGGTCGGTGCGTTTGAAAGAATCGGTTCTTCCTTGAGATAATAACGAACCATTTCAGGGACAAAATAATAAATACCTTTATCATCGGCCACCCCATTACCGATACTGTTCATAACGGCAACATTCCCTGCACGATACGCACTCATCAAATGAGGAACACCAATAAGACTCTCTTCATCAAATTCAATCGGATCTAAAAAATCGTCATCCAATCGTCTGTAAATCGCACCCACACGCATCCGTTCACCATCGTAACTGCGAAGGTATACCACCTCATTATCCACGATTAAATCATCACCGCTCACCAACGCCGCTCCTGTAATTCTTGCCAGATAGCTGTGCTCATAAAATGCGGAGTTGTAGCGTCCAGGAGTCAGAATAACATTGAGTCCGCCTGTATTGACATGATCCATGGCATCTTTAAGTTCCATACCGTATTGACGAATTTTAGAGATCTTCATCTGCTCAAAAAACTCCGGATACGTATGACGAAAGGCCCGACGAATCGTCAGCGGATAACTAACCCCGCTTGGCACACGAAGGTTATCTTCAAGAATCACCCATTCACCGCTAACCGTATCTTTGACCAGATCAATACCACTGATGTGGGTTCTAATCCCTTTTGGCGGGACAACCCCTTGAAAACTAGGTAAATAGCCCGTTGCCGAATCAATATATTCTTTGGGAACAATACCATCGGCTACAATCTTTTGATCGGTATAAATATCATTCAAAAAAGCATTCAGCGCACGAACCCGCTGAATAATACCCGCTTGTAAATGGTCGAACTCTTTTTTGGGGATGATACGGGGAATCATATCAAAAGGGAAGGAACGTTCAATAAAATTTCCCTCTTTAAAGAGGTTAAAATTAACCGCATTGGTTTCTAAAAAGTCTTTAAACTCCGAAACTTTACTCTGATCAACATCATCAAAGATATCGTAAAATTTTTGCAACTCAGGCGTGATAGGCTCTGTCATATTTTCCCTTCGGAAACTAAATATTATCTATTAATAGTATCCTAAATCAGGATTCAGTATTGCTTAAATATTCACCAATACGTCACAATAGTATTAAAATTAGCCATTTTTGAGTTTTTGTAGCGCTTCTTCCACATTATCCTGACGCATTAATGACTCTCCGACTAAAAATGCATCCACTCCTGCCTTATTCAAATCCGCCAACTGACCATGTTCATAGATACCGCTTTCAGCCACAATGATTTTTCCATTAGGGATAAGGGGGATAAGATCGTAGCTGAGATTCATGTTCATTTCAAACGTTTGCAAGTTACGGTGATTGATTCCGATAATATCGGCACCTGCATAAATCGCTTTGGTAAGCTCTGATTTATCGTGTATTTCTACCAATGCTTCCATCCCAAGATGACGTGTATAATTTAAAAGTTCTTTGAGCTCACTTTTAGACAGTGCCGCAGCAATCAGAAGAACAAAATCTGCACCGTACACCAAAGCTTCAAGAAGCTGATATTTAGTAACAATAAAATCTTTGCGTAACAGCGGTATCCCCACATAACGGCGAATTTCAGCAAGATAATCTAAATTTCCTTGAAAAAAATGAGGCTCAGTCAGAATTGAAATCGCATTCGCTCCGCCACGCTCATACCCTTGAGCAATGACCACAGGATCAAAATCTTCACGAATCACGCCGCGTGAGGGACTCGCCTTTTTAACCTCAGCGATAATACGATACGGCTCATCTGCAGTCGAGGTTAAAAACGCGTACACATCGCGCGGTGCACGGGAGTTAAACGCCAATGATCGTCCCAGCCAATCCATACTGAATTTTGCTTCTCTTATCTTTACATCTTCTCTCGTTTTTACCAATATATCATCTAAAATCATTTCTTTCCCTTCGTTTTACAATTTTCTATTGCCCTCATGTGATCCTTTACTTCCTGCTCTTCTGTATCTATCATCGATTTTACTTGCTTTATTAAACGTAATGCTTCCTCACATTGACCCAATTTATATTTTCCCCATGCCAGAGAATCAAGATAAAAGGGAGAATCAGGCTGTTTATCAAGCGCTCTTTGAACATATTTCATCCCCTCTTCTATTCCCAAATCATGATCAATCATTAAATAGCCCAAATAATTAAGATACAGCGGATCTTCGATTTCTTCATTTGCCCTTTTCAGCCCTTCGATGACTCGTTTTAATAATCCAGGGTCATTATGATCCGTCGCAGCCTCATATTCAAATACAGAGCTTTGCGCTAAATACAGAGGATTTGCATCACGTTTGTAGAGCTTACGTGCTAGCACCGATGCTTTTTTAAATTCCTTCTCCCGTACATACAGCTCCAAAAGCAAAGGATCGTTTACCTCTGATTTTTCAAGTAAAACACGCAACTTCTGAGACTCCTGCCGATACACGTAAATCTTCACTGCTTCTTGTGCTATTAGGGGATCATTGCTAATTTCAAACGCAGCCTCATACATTTGCGCAGCATCTTCCAATGCGCCGCTGTCGGCATACAAACTCCCCAGCCGTTTGCCTATCATTTTTGAATTTCCATGGGCACCGATATGCTCTTTTAAAAAACGGATTGCTGCTTCTTTTTGGCCCAACTGCGTATACATAATAAGAGCCATACGATCAGCTGTTTCTTCATCATAGGTAATCTCATAAGCTTTTTTTAACTCATTGTAACCGCTTTGGTAATTGCCAAGTTTCAATAATGCTTCCGCACTTAAAAGATAATCCGAACTTTCTTTCGTTTGTCGAGACAAAATAAACGCCTCGTGGTAAGCTTCTGAATAATGCCCCTCTTTAAGCAAAGAAATAAGCTGAAAGCGCAACAGTATTTTATCCTCAGGATCTTTAGCCAGTGCCTCTTTTACTGCCTTTGAGAATAATGCTGTCTCTTTAACGCCTTCATACATACGTAACGAATTGTACAAATACTCTTTTTGTTCCGTTTTTTCATATAAATGTTTATAATACGCGGATGCTATCTCAGGCTTTTGTCGCATTTGGGCATCCATTGCCGCCAGTACACACGTCTCTTCGGTTATTTCATTCGGCACTGTAGCCAAAATAGTTCCATGAAGTATCAGTGAAAAAGTTACAAAAGTCATTACATATTTCATCATTCAGTTATCCCAGGGCATTCGGCTTTAAGCTCGTCGATCCGATGACGAAAATAGTCCCAAAAAGGAAATGTTCGACACTGAAGCGGTCGTGCTTGGTAGATACTACACCCATTTTGTAAACGGTTGAAAAACACACAATCGTGTGAGCCATTGACTACTTTTTCTTTGAGTGAATAACGGTATACCTCTTTACGCAAATAGGTACGGCGAAACTCACCTTCCTCCATCCCCAGCAATTTTGCAATGGCCGTTATTTCAGTGACCGAAACAAAGATATTGCCGCTCTCTCCCGTACAACAGTTTCCGCCGCATGAGGCACACGCGCTTGGGTCAAATGCGTAGCTGAATCCTTCTTGCTTCATTAAATCGGACATTTGATACTGTGCGCCTTTGCCTTGTCATAAATCGCCTGTACGGCGGGAGTGTATTGATCGTTTTCAAACGTAATTAGAGGTGCCCATACGTTCATTGCCGACTTGCTGTTTTTTTTCACCCGAAACATTACCAGAGTACTGGGACGATCACTTTTAGAATGGACGAATTGTACATCAACGACTCTTAATTTGACAGCTTCAAACGCGCTGCACAATTGCGCAAACTGTCGTGCATCGTAACAGATGACGGCGCAACCCTGCGGACGTAAAAGCTTCGCGATTTTTTGGGCATACGCTTCTATTGGCATATGAACGTTGTAACGTGCCTGATGGATCATTAGATTCTCACTTCGTGCAGAACCCTCATGGTAAAAGGGAGGATTAGAGACAATCCAATCAAATCCCTCTTTGTCCTCATACTCCAAAAAATCACACTCATGCAAAACATAGTCTATATGGTTAATCTGCGCATT
>JAMCPS010000004.1 GCA_023379705.1 Campylobacterota bacterium | reverse complement strand
AGTCACCATACATAACCCTTCAAATACAATGAACTTTAACCCCGCCCATTCAACAATCAAGTGCAACAACGTTATTTTTATAGTGCCCATATAAACATACATCCATTCACTTATACAAGGAATACTCCATGCCATTTACTCCGCAACAACGTCTTATTATAAAAGAATCAAGTGAACTTTACGCTCATGAGGTTACACGTATCAACGATTTATTAGAAAATGAGAGTGATGATAATCGGTGCGACAAACTCTATTTGTTACGTGCTATTTCTACTATCGAGCATACACAGCGTATTGGACTTTTGAATAACGAAGAAATGACCGATAAGCAGATTGAATCACTAACACAAGAAGTAAACCGCTCTTTTCCACAAAAAGATGACTCAGAGTTATTTGATGATATTGCTATTTTAGAAGACGATATAAAAGCTCGCTTCTTTGAGAATCCAGCTAAAGAGAAACAAACTCTTTTAACGGCATTGGGAATAACACTCTAAAGAGTATTCCTCCCATAAATTAAGCATTTTTCAATATTTCCTCAATACTTTTAACCGAGTAATTATCTCCCATACCCCACAATTTACCTAGTGCATAAGCATTTTGTGCAATATCAGGTATCGATTCTCTTGGAATGTTCCCCGCACTTAATGACACCGGTGCACCAATGGAGTCGAACCACGCACTTAACGCTGTAATCCCATCCTCTGCTGAATTTTTTCCAAATACCTCTCTGGCAAAGCGTTCAAACTGTGGAAGATTTTTATCTTTATACCATTTCATCCATGCAGGGATGACGATTGCAAGCCCTGCCCCATGTGCGATATTAAACAAAGCGGAAAGAGCGTGTTCTATCATATGATTGGGAAAATTTCCACCGCCAGTACCTGAGCTAGTCAAGCCGTTTAATGCTTGAGAAGAAGCCCACGCAAATTCTGCACGCGCATCATAATCAGTAGGATCTTTGATGAGTATTTCGGTGGTCTCAATGACTGTCTTAATGATCGATTCTACCAATCGTGATTGAAAGTTAGGATGATCGGTAGCCGTAAAGTAGACTTCAATCGAATGGGCGATAATATCAACTGCTGAATAAGCAAGATAGTCATTCGTGACACTCATCATCAGTTCTGGATTGACAATTGATATCTTAGGGTTTAACAGTACCGATGCAATTGAGTATTTTTGCTTCGTGACTTCATTGGTAATGACAGAATTTCCGTTCATTTCACTCGCAGCTGCCGCGAGAGTAACAATCGTGTAGACGGGTAACGCTTTCTCAATACTGGCTTTATTGATAAAAAAGTCCCAAACATCCGTTTCAACGACTGAACCTGCTGCAATTGCCTTGGCTGAATCAATGACAGAACCACCACCAACTGCCAAAATGGCATTGATATTATTTAATTTCACAAGATTTATTGCATCGTAAACGTCTGAAAGTAATGGATTACTGACAATACCGCCAAATTCAACGTATTCAACTCCAGCTTGATTTAATGAGACAATTACACGTTCATGCAGTCCGTTCTTTTTAATCGAACCTGTCCCATAGACGAGTAAAACCCGTTTAATACCGTCTTGTGCAACTAATTCACCCACACTATTTTCTTTGTCACGTCCAAATTCAATCCGAGTTGGGTTGTAGTAGGTAAAAGCATTCATTTGTTATCCTTATTGGTCTTTAATTTTAAAATTTGCAAATGCCCCTTCGACACTCATAGCGTTTTTATAGTTTGATGGGGTGAACTTAACGGTTTTGTTTCTCAAATTGCACACAGCAAGACGAAAATAGGATCCCATAAATGGCTCAACAATGCATATAATATAACCATCAACTTCTCTGGTAGCATGTATTACTCCCTGTAAATTAGGGAAAAAATATTTAGGATAACTCAGAGGTGTGATCTCAACAACTTCAGCATATCGATTTCTATCAAGCGTACTGGAAACGGTTCTAGCGTCATCAAAATTATCAAACTGAACACACCAATCATCAAAAGTTTTATTAAAATGCTTTAGATCTTCATCCAAAAATCCGCCTGCGGGGGACTGTAAAGCATATATGCTCATCGCCTACCCCGCACTAAGCGCCAAAACGTCAGCAATAGCATTATAATCGTATTGAATGAACTCGCTATTGCCATTTGAAGCCGCAATTACTGCCATTCTATCCGCCAGTTCATTCCCCTCGATTCCGGCATGACCACGGACGTGTGAAATAATTACTTTATCTTTAATACGTTCATAAATGGCATGTGCTGTCTTAATAAGATCGAGATTTTTAATCTCTCCCCCTTGCTTGGTCCATCCATTGGCTTTCCAGCCGTATGCCCAATTGACTACACACTCAATACTGTATTTTGAATCCGACAAAATGGCGACCTTCTCATGTTGAGTATCCGCCGCAAGTTCAAGTGCTTTGAGCAAAGCTTTTAATTCTGCAGTGTTATTTGTTCCCATCACATCTGCAGCACCGTACATCAAAACAGGCTTATTTTCATCTTCATAAATGGCCAATCCGCTACCAGATTTCCCAGGATTGCCAGAGCATGCACCGTCACAATAGATACGAAGGCGGATATCATCCATTGATACGTATAAAGTCTCCTTGCTAGAAGTAGCGCTCGTTCTTTTCTTCGGTACTGTTTTTGCAGTTGTCAATACATTTGATTCAAAAGCCTGTTGGGCTTCTTCTAGGCTTGTATAGCTTTTATAGACAGCTCCAGCAAATTTATCTACTTGTTGCAAGCACTCAGCCCATGTCGTGTATATTCCGGGAGCTCTCCCCTTCTTTACTACGTAAAACTTATTGGCCATTATGAGCTATCCTTTAACAAAAGT
This sequence comes from Campylobacterota bacterium, assembly GCA_023379705.1. Taxonomy (GTDB): domain Bacteria; phylum Campylobacterota; class Campylobacteria; order Campylobacterales; family Sulfurimonadaceae; genus Sulfuricurvum. Next base: position 7,754 of record JAMCPS010000004.1, on the reverse strand, counting down.
GAGAGTTTCTTTTAGTCCTCATAGGTTGGGGAGGTGTAGTCGAATCCGAATTTCATTTTTCGACTAATTTCTTCATCCACTTCATCTATTATCTTATCATTTTCATCATCAATGGCACTAATAAATCTATTTTTTTGTTTTTCTGTATCAAAGGAATTGATTTTATAAGGTCTATCTGGATTGTATGCCTCGAAAAACTTTTCCAGAGTATCTTCCCATACTAATGTAATTTCTCTGTCAATCTGCTCTTTCTCTTCTACCCCTGGTACTGAATAATTAAAAACGGCAATGTCTTCATAGGTTATTACTTCGTATTTTTCACTCATCTTACTTAATATCCTCTTTTAGTATTAAGCGGATTATATTCAATGTATTTTATAACGCTATGAATAATAATAATTACTTTATTTTTAAAGACAATAATACGATATTTACCTATTTAAAATTACCCCAATAACCACATACGATGGCGTTTACCTTTGATATTTGATTTGCTAAGGGTGTTATAGCTTTTTTCACATATATCTCTAGGCAGTGCGACATAGCTCAGGTGATCGAGTTGATCGATTTTTCCGATATCGTCTTTAGTAAGATGACATTCATGGATCAAGGCACCCACGATGTCCCCAGCACGAAGTTTTTCTTTCTTTCCCGCATCGATGCATATCGATCGCATTTTCGTCGTAACGTCTTGATGATTCTTAAGTGATGGCAAATCAATGAGTTCAACACCTCGATCAAGACCGTAAAAGGCTTCTGTTTGATGTGGATTGACAAGGGTGATGGCCAAACCGTCCATCCCAGCACGTCCCGTACGCCCTATTCTGTGAACGTAACGATCGAGTTGCTGTGGAACATCGTAGTTTATAATCGCATCAAGCCCCTGTATATCAATACCTCGACCCGCTACATCCGTTGCTACCAAAAAGGGTGCGCTTCCATTACGAAATTGGATGATGGTTTCATTGCGATCAAATTGTTCCATATCTCCGTGCAAAGCCAATGCATGAATTCCTGAGTATTTGAGTGTTTCACACAATTCGGATGCGGCTACTTTCGTATTGCAAAAGATAATTGCGTTTGTAATATCATGATGATGCACCAAAGTATTTAAGGCAGTTGCTTTGTCAGTTACTCTATAAGCTATTTCGGTAATGGATGGTTTGGATTCAGCACTCTGAGCTTTTATAAACGTAGCATCTTGAGTGAGTTTTGAGGATAGTTCTCGGATAGAATCTGGATAGGTAGCTGAAAACAGCAGTGTTTGCTTTGGGGATGGCAAGTAGGCGAAAATGGCTTCAATGTCTTCGATAAAACCCATATCGACCATTTGGTCTGCTTCATCCAAGACAGCAATTTTGCATGATTTTAGATCCAGATTATCTAAGCTCAAAAGTTTGAGAACACGCCCCGGTGTTCCTACGATGATATGGGCACCATGCGTAAGGGAGTGTCTTTGTGCTTTCATTGGAACACCGCCGCACAGGGTAAGCAGTTTAATGTTTCCAATGTCTGAGGCACAAGAGCGTATGACGTTGGCAACTTGTTCAGCAAGTTCTCGTGTGGGACATAAAACAAGAGACTGGGCAGCAAAAAAGCGTGGATTGACGTTTTGTAAAATACCCAATGCAAAAGCCAATGTTTTTCCGCTACCGGTTGATGCTTGGGCAATGATGTCTTTTCCATTTAGGATGACAGGTAATGACTCTTCCTGAATAGGGGTCATGGAGGTGAAGTTTAAACGCTCTAAAGCTGTTTGCAATGGGGCATGTAAGGAGATAGATTTAAAAGAGGACATTGTGTCGCTTTGGTATATAGATGTGCAATTATAGCACACCCCGTGAGAGGGTGTAAAAAGAGAGGAGTTTTATACGGCTTTGATCGTTACGCCATATTTGTCTTGAGCAATATCACGTGTTTGAAGTTTATAATTATTGATCTCGTTAAAGTTGAGGTATTTATATACATCACCCTCTTTACCAGCTAATTTTTCTGGAACGATACTCATATACTCTTCTACTGTCGGGATACGTCCAAGTTTAGCACATACAGAGGCCAACTCAGCACTTCCGAGATAAACTTGTGTACCTTTACCAAGACGGTTATCAAAGTTACGTGTAGAGGTAGAGAATACTGTTGAACCCTCACGTGAACTTGCTTGGTTACCCATACAAAGTGAACAACCTGGAACTTCTGTTTGAGCTGCAATGGCATTATATACGTCATAATAGCCTTCATTGATCAATTGTTGCTCATCCATACGTGTAGGTGGAACGATCCAGAATTTCTCGACAGCGATTTTACCTTCGCCGCGCATTACTTCACCCGCTGCACGATAGTGACCGATATTGGTCATACAACTTCCCAAGAATACTTCATCGATTTTTGCACCAGCAACTTCGCTAAGAAGCTTAACATTGTCCGGATCATTCGGACATGCCAAGATTGGCTCTTTGATCTCATTCAAATCAATTTCGATAACTGCTGCATACTCAGCATCAGCATCAGCTGACATCAATGTTGGAGCAGCTAACCACTCTTTCATTTTTTCAGCACGACGCTTTAGTGTACGTGCATCATCGTAACCATCAGCAATCATAGCTTCGATAAGAGTAACGTTGGATTTTAGATATTCAATGACCGGCTCTTTGTTAAGATGAACGGTACATGCAGCAGCTGAACGCTCTGCAGATGCATCGGAAAGCTCAAACGCTTGCTCAACTTTCATGTTTGGAAGTCCTTCAATTTCCAAAACACGACCATTGAAAACATTGATTTTCCCTTTTTTCTCAACAGTTAATAATCCTTGCTTGATAGCATAGTAAGGGATTGCATTAACCAAATCACGTAAAGTGATACCTGGTTGCATCTCACCTTTAAAACGTACCAATACAGACTCTGGCATTTCAAGCGGCATTGCTCCAGTAACACCAGCAAATGCAACTAGACCTGAACCCGCTGGAAAACTCACACCAATAGGGAAACGAGTATGAGAATCACCACCTGTTCCTACTGTGTCTGGAAGTACCATACGGTTAAGCCATGAATGGATAACACCATCAGCAGGACGAAGAGAAACACCACTACGTGAGCTAATGAAAGCTGGTAGAGTCGCATGCAATTGGACATCGGACGGTTTTGGATATGCCGCTGTATGACAAAACGTTTGGAGAACGAAGTCAGCAGAGAAACCAAGAGCTGAGAGCTCTTTGATCTCATCGCGTGTCATTGGTCCAGTGGTGTCTTGACTACCAACGGTAGCAGTATGTGGCTCACAGTACATACCAGGACGTACGCCCTCTAGACCACATGCTTTACCAACCATTTTTTGTGCAAGGGTATACCCTTTACCTGTATCAGCAGGTTGGATCGGTTGTGAAAAGATAGTTGCAGCAGGCATTCCAAGTGCAGTACGTGCTTTGGCTGTTAAACCTCGACCGATGATCAATGGGATACGTCCCCCTGCACGAACTTCATCTTCGATTGTATTAGGACGAAGAGAGAATTTAGCGATTTGCGTCCCATTCTTAGTGATAGTACCCGCTTTTGTATCGATATCCAATACATCACCTGTTTCCATTTGGCTAACATCTGCTTCAATTGGAAGTGCACCAGAATCTTCACAAGTTGCAAAGAAAATAGGAGCGATGATCGTTCCGATTACCACACCGCCATTACGCTTATTAGGGATACCAGGAATGTCATCCCCCATGTGCCATTGAACAGAGTTTGCAGCAGATTTACGGCTCGAACCCGTACCTACAACATCACCAACGTAGGCAATTTGTTTTCCCATTTTTTTAAGTTCCGCGATTTTTGCAATACCTTCAGGCATTTTTGCAGCAAGCATAGTCGTTGCATGAAGTGGAATGTCCGAACGTGTAAAGGCTGCACTTGCAGGGGAAAGGTCATCGGTATTTGTTTCACCAGGAAATTTAAAGACAACAACACTGAATTTCTCAGCAAGCGGTTTTTTAGAAGTGAACCACTCAGCATCAGCCCATGACTGTAGAACTTCTTTTGCAAATTTGTTGGTTTTAGAAAGTTCAACAATGTCGTTGAATGCGTCATAAACGAGCAAAGTGTGTTTGAGCTCATTAGCTGCGTCTTGAGCCAAAGTATCAATACCAAGTGCATCAATGAGAGGTTTAACATTGTAACCACCAACCATTTTACCAAGAATCTTGATTGCTGCTTTTTTGTGATCATCGCTATTAATGTCAGCATTGTCTGCCAAAAATGCTTTTACTTGACCTTGTACAACTTGGTGCAAAAAGGCTGCTTTTACATGTGCGCCATCATCAACACCTGGGTTAACACGCTCTGCGAGCATTTCGATTAGTGTACTGTTTTTGCTTTTTTCAGCAGTGATCAATTCGACTAAACTCTCAACTTGCTCCTTAGAAAGGGGAAAGGGAGGGATTCCTTGCGCTGTGCGCTCTGCTACGTGTGCTGTGTATTCGTCCATAAAAGCCATTGGAACTCCTGCAAATTTTAATGAAGAGATTATATCAGAAGTGAAATGGTCTTTTTAGATAGTGTTACAAAAGTAAACACTAAATTTTACCATTTGAGTAATAAATGAGTATTTTCGAAACACATGAAACTATTGGATAATAATCTCACGGTTACCTTTTGAATTAGGAGCGGATAGTATTCCATTTTGTTCCAGTTGTTCTATCAAACTTGCAGAACGATTGTAGCCTATTTGAAGTCGACGCTGTAAGTAGCTTATGGATGTTTTTTGCTCTGTCAGAATGATATTTTTGGCTTCATCATACAGTTCATCGAGAGGTTTATCCGATCCTCGTTCAGCACCGCCATCACGAATAATCTCATCTTTATCTCTTAAAAAGCGACGATCGTATTCAGGAGGACGTTGTGCTTTAATGAAATCAACAATCTTTTCGATTTCTGCTTCACTGCTCCAAGGTGCATGCAGACGAACCAATCCGCTCATTCCAGGAGGAGTGAAAAGCATATCTCCACGTCCCAGCAAAGATTCAGCCCCCATTCCATCGAGAATGATTTTACTATCGATTTTTTGACCTACTTTGTAACTGATACGAGAAGGAAGGTTGGCCTTGATAAGTCCTGTCACAACATCCACACTAGGGCGTTGGGTAGCTACGATGAGATGTATACCGCTGGCGCGTGCCATTTGCGCAAGACGTGCGATAGAATATTCAACATCCTTTCCGCTGGTCATCATCAAGTCTGCGAGTTCATCAATAATGACAACAATATAAGGGAGTAGATTACCCCCTTCTATCTTCATCTTTTCATTAAAATTTTCGATATTTTTGGTACGTGTTTCGCTCATTAACTGATAACGACGTTCCATCTCATAGACCATATTGTTAAGAGCTGAAATGGCTTCTTTTGGTTTCGTGATTACAGGAGTTAACAGATGGGGAATGTCATTATAAACGGAAAACTCGAGCATTTTTGGGTCTATCATCAGTAAACGCAATTGGTCAGGCGAGTTTTTGTAGAGTAAACTCAAAATCATCGCATTGATACCAACGCTTTTCCCACTGCCCGTTGTCCCGGCTATCAATAAATGGGGAAGTTTTTTGAGATCTGTAATAAAAGGTTTACCCACTATGTCCTTGCCTAGTACAAGAGTTAATGGAGAAGAGGCTTCTTGGAAAAGTTTACTCTCAAAGATGTCACGTAAATAGATGGTTTCAACCGTCTTATTGGGTATTTCGATTCCCACTACATCTTTGCCTGGAATAGGCGCTTGTATACGGATCGTCTGAGCACGTAATGCCATTGCCAGATCATCTTGCAGTCCTAATATCTTGGACACTTTTATATTTGCAGCCGGTTTGAACTCAAATGTCGATACAACAGGGCCTGCATAGGTACGAACGACATCTCCGTCAATGTTAAAATGGGCTAATTTTTCTATCAAGTCACGAATTTTATCGTCTAATTCATTTTCATCAACGACGTTTTGTTTTTTAGGCGGATATTGTAAAAAATCAGTTGGAGGGAGTTTGAAATTTTTTGGTTTTTCACTGACACCACGATCGATTTGATCTAAAAGTATTTTATTTTCTTCTAGTTCGTCGACAACAACGGTATGTAGTTGCTTGCTTTCTTTTACTTTTTTTGCGATTGAGAGTATGGTTGATTCTTTATTAACAGTTTGAATTTGAGGTTCAATCTCTGTGATTACTGTATCTTCCTCGGGTGCAAACGTTGATTCTAAAATAAAAGTTTCTTCTTTTTCAACAAAAACAGGTAAAGATTCTTCTGCTTCATCAGATACAATCGGTAATACAGGAGAAGGAATGATGTTAAAATTTTTATAGGTATCATCTGCATCTGACTGATACAATGATGCATCAGCTGTATTTTTAAGAGGCTTTGATGTCAAAGGTTTATTCATGAATTCTCTAAAAGGATAAGCAAGCTCAGACAGTGTTTGCTCCAATATAATGATCATTGAAACCGCAATTAACATTAACCAGATAATCCATAATCCAAAACTTCCAACATAAATACCAATTGAATCAGTTATAAATCCGCCAAATGCTCCCCGATACTCTCCACTCACGACCATAGCTTGAAAAAATAGGAGTGAAAAAAAAAGCAGTGCAAATACTCCGCCAATTTCTAATCGGCGTTTATTATCACTATGGCCTTTATAAAAATAAAAGAGTGGAACCATTAAAAGCAAAAGATAGGTATAGGCCACATAACCAAACAGATAAACATTTCCACTTGCAAAACCAGCACCAAAAGCACCGATAATACCCGCATCGCCAATAATTGTAGCAAGTCCTAAATAAAAAAGTATTCCAAAACTGCCAATAAAAAGTACATCACGTAAAATGGGGAATCCTTAATATAATACAAAAGTAAATCCGATTATAGCAAAAAAGGAAAAAAGGGTCCCTTTTATTGCAGTATGCTATAAATAATTTACCAAAGAAAGTTTAGACACTTTTGAGATATTAGAAAGCAGTGCTTGATAGTTGAGACTGAGCTGCTGCATTTTTAATGTCGCTTCTGCAATATCGGTATCGATAACATCAGAACGCAGTGTCTTTGTATTAACAATTAACAAGTCTGAACGGCTGACTGTTAAATCTAAGACTTGTGAATACGAACCTGCTTCTGTTTGCTTACGAGAAACATGTTCAGTCAATAAGTCAAGCATATGAATAGAATTTTGTACACCAATATTTCTCGGATCCAATGAATCAATTCCATTTGGTCGTTTTTTACCCTGTTCAACAGATTTAATCATGTTCTCTATTTGAGTAAAAAAATCATTATTAGGATCACCGATTGTCAGTGCATTATTGGCATTAAATATCATTGCACTCCCGGTTGAAACGACATTGGCTGCAGCAGTATACATATTTGAAGTGTTGTCATACATCGCTATTGAGGCGGATGTTGTTGGACTAAATTTATCAAAAAAGGCTATGTGACCTGTTTGGTCAATATTTACGGATCCTAAAGCATTGGCATCATTAATGGCTTGTGTATAAGTCAATGAAGACAATGCAACGGGAAGCTTATTCGTTGTTGCCATATTTAAAACATCCATAAGCTGTCTGTATGTAACACTATCAGCCGCTGTTGCATTACCGGATGCATCCTCTAAATTGAAAGTGCCTGCAGCGACACCTTGGGCATTATTAATGGTAACCGTACTGCCCGCAGTTAACAAATTAATCTCTAAGTTAAATGCTTTTCCATTGACATCATTACCCTGCAATTTTATGACAGAA
>JAMCPS010000003.1 GCA_023379705.1 Campylobacterota bacterium | reverse complement strand
GCGAGTGCAATTTGGGTTGCGGTGATGGCTTTAGGCTGATCATCGCGGACAAAACTCCAATTGAGGATTGTAACAGGTCCGGTAAGCATCCCTTTCATTGGTCGCTCCGTAAGGCTCTGGGCAAATACACTCCATTCTACTGTCATCGGTTTAGTACGGCTAACATCACCATAAAGTAGCGGTGGCTTGACGCATCGACTACCGTAGCTTTGTACCCAGCCGTTGCTGCTAAATGCAAATCCACTTAGCTGTTCGCCGAAATACTCTACCATATCGTTACGCTCAAATTCGCCATGAACGAGAACATCAATATCAACAGATTCTTGGAAAGCGACGCACTGCTTGATCGCCTCTTTCATTGCAATCTCATATTGCTCTTTAGTGATGATCCCTTTTTTAAACTCTTGACGTGTTTTGCGGATTTCTGCAGTTTGCGGGAATGATCCAATGGTTGTGGTAGGTAAAATCGGAAGATCAAAAAGATCGTGTGCTGCCTCCTGACGAAGCGTAAAAGGATAAGAGCGTTTGTAGTCATTCTGAGTAAGGTTCATAAGACGTTTTTGTACAGCTTCATCGCTGCGGGTAGTATCGGTAAACTCTACAGATAGAGGTTGCCCAGTAAAAAAAGCTTGGGAGAGAGTTGAGAGCTCGGCTAGTTTTTCCTCAGCAAACGAGAGCAGCCCTTTAACCTCCGCCCTGAGGGTATTCTCATGCTTGAGCGAATATGGAACATGTAACAGAGAACACGAAATCCCCAGACTCAAACGTTCTTTGGGAATAGTGGAAGCGATTGTTGTAAGTGTAGTGAGCGAATTATGTAAATCATTTTTCCAGACATTACGACCGTTGATAATCCCGATTACAACGTGTTTATCACTTTTGCTCAATAGCTCTAGTGATGTGTGATTCTTATCTCCATGGACAAAATCGAGAACAAGACCGTAGATTGGAGTGTTGACCAGCACAGCCGTCGCTTCATTGGAGTGCTCAAAATAAGTAGCAACCCAGATTTTTCCAAATCTACCCAGTTTGTCATACGCAATTTTTACTAGAGAGAGATCGTTTGGCATCGGATCGCAAACGAGTGAAGGTTCGTGGATGATGATGTCAGTTCCGAGGCTTTGTAACATTTCTAGGAGTGTAGCATATTGATTAAGCAGAGAATCAAAAAGGTGCGCGCGTACTTCTTCGGAACATTTTGACAGTGCTAAAAAGGTAATCGGTCCAATCAGTTGAATACGTCCCTCGTAACCATTAGCTTTAGCCTCATTGTATTCGTTGATGATTTTAGCCGAATTGATTTTCCCAAAGCTAAAAGCACTGTGCAGTTCGGGGACAAGGTAATGGTAGTTAGTGTTGAACCATTTGGTCATTTCGAGGGCAGTATGAGTCACATCTCCACGTGCCATCGTGAAATAACGCTGTGTTGGATCTGTAATATCACTAAAGCGATCTGGCTCTGCACCGATGGTTACCATAAGATCAAGCATATTGTCATAAAGACTGAAATCGTTGATGGCAACCTGATCAATTCCACTATCATGTTGCAGTTTCCAATGTCGCACTCTAAGCTCAGTAGAGACTGAGTGCAGTTCATTTAGGCTGATAATGCCTTTCCAGTAGTTTTCGAGGGCAGTTTTTAACTCTCTTTTTTCTCCGATACGGGGAAATCCAAGCACAGTTATTTTGTTTATCATATTGTATTCCTTGTTATTTATTTGATATTCATCATCCTTGCTTTTACAAGCCCCAAGATTAAATAGGAAATTGGGAGCCCTTTTATTAGGAATGATAGTGACTCATGGTGCTGATTAATAGGAAAATGTAATAGAGAGTGGCGGCGAGGCATCAGTATTAAAATAACGGAATAAAAATCGAAGTTTTGGTATTAATGAGGAAATATAGAGGGCGCGCCGAGTACGGCGGCGAAAAAAACAGTTACAGTGGCACTGGCAACGGGAAACCTTCGGTGCAAACGGTTCTATGGCTTCAAGGAGAATATCGAGCTCATCTGGAGGTGACTCGTCGATACTATCATCCGTAGTAGAAAAACGACGGGTATGGCAATTTCGGGTACGCACGGACTGCTTATGCAACGTAGTTTCACTAACAGTTGCAGTGATTGCTTGAAGCGAGAAATATTTTCCGCCGAAACCTTTTGCCATAGTATCCTCATAAAATAATTATTGGAATTATACATTAATAAGTGAAAATTATTAGATTAATACATACTGGAGCATATACTCGAGAAATATACTATTTAAGCAAAGTTAAAATGGAATTAAACAGTATTTTTAAGGTCTTACCGCAATCTTAATTGCCAACTTACGGGCAAACGGAAAGACGAGCAGTATCGTCGGAAACGCAATCGCATACGCCACCAACCACGCATGAATCCATATAAAAAAGAAATGCTCTACCCATCCAAGATTAATAAATGTAATCGCCCCCGACATAATAAAACTCATAAAACCTGAGAGCAATGCGGCTTGCACCTGATGAAGATATTTGACTGAAACCATTTTAGTCCTTTTACTTAGTACAGGTGATCATAATATTTTTATCCCGAGCATACTCCACGCCCCAATCGATCATCATCTCTAAGATAGGACGGATTGCCTCTCCATGCGGTGTGAGGCTGTATTCAACCTTCGGCGGTACTTGCTCATAAATCACTCGATTAATTAGTCCGTTTTCCTCCATCTCCCGCAGTTGCTGCGTTAACATTTTTTGAGTGATACGGGGTATCAGACGGAGCATTTCTCCGTTACGCAACACTTTTTTATCGTGTAAATGCCATAAAATAAGCCCTTTCCATTTTCCGCCGATCAATTCGAGGGTCAGTTCAAAATGGCAATTAAACAGAGATTGAATCATTTATAGTTACTTTTTAGTATGTTCTTGATTTTAAGTAGTGTATTGTATAGAATGACACCTAATATAATCTTGAAGGAATAGATATGAAACGTGTATTATTATTAAATCTGCATCAAAAATATGAAGGTATTGCTAATGGAAACCTGACTAGAGATCTGCTTAAAGAAGCACGATCTTTTTTTAAGAGTAATGGCTATGAAATCAAAGAGACAACGATTGATGAAGGTTATGATGTTCTTGAAGAGTTGGAAAAGTTTAAATGGACCGATCTTTTTTTCGTCCAATCTCCGGTATACTGGATGGGATTACCGTGGTTAGGCAAAAAGTATATTGATGATATCTTCTCAGCCGGAGTCAATACAGTAACCTATTCTAGTGACGGAAGAAGCCGCAACGACCCTTCCAAAACCTATGGAAGCGGTGGGTTAATGGAAGGAAAACGCTATATGCTTAGTTTTACCTATAACTGTCCTGTGAGCGAATTCAATAACCCTAATGGTTTTTTTGATGGACTGAGTGTCGACGAAGCCAATGTTGCTCTTCATAAAACATTCCAGTTTTGTGGTGTTAAACCGTATCCAACCTATTCCGTACATGATATCTTTAAATCTGAATTTGATATCACAGGTGTCCTCAACGGGTTGCAAGAACATTTGAAACAAAACCTAAATTAAGGATTAACCAATGCGAAACGATTTTGAAAAAGCGATGCACTTCCGCCATGCGGCAAAACGGTTTGATCCCAATAAAACGATCAGCAGCGAAGATTTTACCTTTATTCTCGAAGCTGGACGGCTCAGCCCCAGTTCGTTCGGAGTCGAGCAGTGGCATTTTTTTATCATTCGTGACAAGGCTATGCTCGAAGCAATCCAAGAGAAAGCATGGAATCAGCCTCAGATCACCACTGCATCCGAGTTGATCGGAGTCGCCTATCGCAAAAAAGTTCGAAGTAGCGACGACTATATCCAAAAAGAGTTTGATATGCTGAAATTTCCTGAGGTTGTTCGTAACCTTTACCGCGACTGGAATGATTATAGAAGCGACGAGGAACTCGAATGCTGGTCCTCTCGCCAAACCTATATAGCAGCCGCGAATATGATGACTGCCGCTGCATCGATCGGTATCGATTCCTGCCCGATCGAGGGGTTTGATCGTGATGCGGTAGAAAAAATCATAGGGATAGATACCATTCATTTTGGGTTGCCTCAGCTGATCTCATTTGGCTATCGTGTCAAAGAGCAACAATCACGTCACCGTTCTGAACTGAGTGACATCGTAACCTATATTTAAAAAGGAACCTAATGAACTCATT
>JAMCPS010000002.1 GCA_023379705.1 Campylobacterota bacterium | reverse complement strand
ATGAAAACTGTTATAACCCATATTACTCCAGAGGCCGCGCTGGATATACTCCACATAACCGATAAAAATGTACGAGATCAATACACAGCTATGTTCAAGCCACTGGACGAAGCAATCGAAAAAGAGTATGGTGCTGAGGCTAAAAAAAGCTATACAAAAATTCAAGGTTATGCCAAGAAGAATATGATGAATTTTGAGATTCCCTTTGAAGAGCCTGAGGACATGGATGATTTCTTTGATGCATTTCAAGAAAAATTTGAGACGACCTTCCAAACCAAGGGCTACATCATTGCCGGTTTTTACAACATGAAACACAGTTTCAATAGTAAAAATGAGATGTTGCCCGATTATTCAAATTTTGTTGTTTGGTCTCTTTGTCATATTCCGTTTTCTTATACCATCTTTGATGGTAAGAACCCATTGCCGCAAGCCGCAGTTTTTGCACCATGCTCAATGTATGCGTACGTCAAAAAAGGTGAAAACAAGATTGTAATCGGTATGCCAACCCTAAGTGCTTGGGCGGCTGCTTTGGGTATTACGGATAAAGAGAAGCTTCAAAAGATTGATGAACTTGATGCTGAGATTCCGGAAATCATTAAAAGTTTAGGTGGTGTCGAGGTCTCAAACAAGAATCCTATCGCTCAGTAGTTTAGACGGATAAGGGATATTAAATAATCCCTTACTTCTTATCCATAACCTCTTTCGCGCTTTTGATGGCTGCTTTTGCAACACTCCAGGCTCGTGCCCCCATGGCTTTTGCTTCTTGAGCAGAAGCTGAATTGATTAACTGATTTCTGCGATCATTCATCTCTTGTTTTAAACGGCTTAATTTACTTCGTAATAATTCAACCGTTTCATGAGACAAGATGGAAAGCTCTTCGGTATCAAATCGGATATCTTGACCAATGCTTTTGAGTTTCTCAATCATATCAGGAGAATTGTTTTTTGACAATGAGTGAACGATTTGCTCAAAGAGTGTATGGATCTGCCTTAGTTCATCTTCGATTAACTTATACTCTTCACGGTAGAGGGCTTTTACTTCTTCAGGTACATACAGTAAGTAGAGTCGGAACTTCTCTATTGATTTATGAAGTGCTGAGCGGATACCCAGCATTGAACCGCGTAAAATGGTATTGGCTTGGTTTGGAGTGGCTTCGGCTACATTGAGTGCGCTTTGAAGAATGCTGGAGAGTATACGTCGGATACGCACTGCATTTAGAACATTGGCATTGAGCGTTTCAAAGGTGATCTCTTTGATAATTTCATGCAATGTCTCCTCAATATCAGATCCTTTTTCCAGAGTGGTGATAATAGCCGATTCGATCATCTCCTCTAGCAGATCCAGCAGGTCGATTGACTGAAGTTTGATTTGATGAAGTTTTTCCAACTGGGTGGCATCATCGCCCATGTGTTTTTCGAGGGCATTGAACAGGGTATATTTGAGATGTTGAAGATCATCACGCTTGCGTGTTATTTGACGCTCTATACGTTCTTTTTGTGCCATTAAGTCTTCTAGTGAGTCTTGAAGTTCTGCTGTTTCTTCTTCGAGTAAGGCATTGCTTAAAACTTTTAGCTCTGCTAGACTTAGTGCAGTGGGTTGGAGGGACCACTCTTCATTAACAGAGGTGATAATGGTCTCCAGTTTACGATCCAGAGAGGAAGAAGATAGGGATTTGTAGCGTGTTTTAATGTCGCGTTTGAAGGTTTCTAGATCCATAATTGTCTCCTTGGAAAAGTTTGTATAAGGTTATAAAACCATTTTTATATGGACATGTGCTTTGAGTGTCTCATAAAAATAGGTTCTCTCGTCTTCATTATGAACTAAGAGTTCTAAGTTCATGCTGATGTATTTTCCGCTTTTACTGGTATTTGAGGGAATGAGGGTGTATGGACGTTCGCTGAAAACTTCAATAGCAGCAACTTCTAGCCCTGCACGTTCGTATCCCACTACTTTGTAGACCCACTTACATGGGTATTCGAGCTGCAGTTTTTGCTCAGAGTCGTTTATAATCTCCACTTTTTCCTCCTGATTTGGTTTCGAGTTGAATGGGCCCTATGATCATACTTTTATCGATGGCTTTGAGCATATCGTAGATGGTAAGCAATCCGATGCTTGTTCCTGTGAGTGCCTCCATTTCTACACCGGTTTGACCGCTGAGCTTTGCCGTTACCGTAAGTCTAAATCCCGGAAGTTCCGGGAGCTCATCAATGTCGCAATTGACACCGCTGAGGTTTAGCGGATGACACATCGGGATGAGGTCAGAGGTTTTTTTAGTTCCCATGATGGCGGCGATTACCGCTGTTTGAAGTACGGGACCTTTTTTCGCGGTTTGATTGATAACCGCATCAAAAGCGTCTTGGCTCATCGTGATCAGTCCACTTGCTATTGCGACACGTGAAGTCGTATTTTTGTCGGAAACGTCAACCATTTTCGGTCGGTTGCGTTCATCTAAATGGGTTAATTGCATAATGAGTCACTTTTATTTATTTGTATTATTATAACGCGAAACTGCTTCTTCGTATTCATTTGGGTGATTAAGGTTACTAAATGGCGCTTCGTGAGCGAATTGGGCATACTGGGTGTTTGCTGATGACAGAAGCTTTCCTAGGCGGTGGTCGCCATCGTTTAGCATCCGTTTAAGTTCCTCCAAGAGTGAGCGATGATAAATACCGGTCATGGGATGGATGCCTGTCAGGGTTTTAGCAACTACGGCATCATGTTGAGGTGTGTCGGCCTCTAAGAGTATTTGAATAACAGTTTCATCTACAAAAGGGGTATCAACACTCAGTACGAAAATCCGCTCACTCTTTAGGTGTTCAAATGCGGCTACGAGACCTGCCGTTGGAGCAAAATCACAATTTGTAGGGTCTTCGATAACGTGAGGATTAAAAGTGAATTTATCACGACTTTTGGCAGAAATATAAACGTGTGAAAAAAGTTTTTTTAAACGTTCGTATTGATACTGCGCAAGTGAGGGGTAGTTTCCAAATGGAAGAAGGGCTTTGTCTTGTCCCATTCGGGAACTTTTACCCCCTGCAAAGATGACGCAGGGGATATTAAACATTAGTTTGCCAGCGCTGCTTGAACTAAATTCATCATTCCTGGCGTTGTGCCACTTTTAACATAGTCAAGAAGAAAAGGGGTAAATTTACCAATCATCTCAGGTTTCATTCCTAGGGAAGCAAATTGTGATTGGACGGTTCCGGTTGAGGCAGGAGCAGCTGCCATAAGGGTTCCAACTTGGGGCATTTTCGTTGTCAGTGCTTGAAAATCTGCGGGCTTCATGTCTTTTTTCGCATCATTAAGGAGTGCGGCGCTTCCTCCGATGGCTTGGGTTGGGGTGACACCAAGGTTTTTGGTGAGGTTACCTACTAATGGGTTGGTGCTAAGTCCGGCATCTGCCATAGGGGCTACGGCTTGCATAACGGAACCAAAATCAAATGCCAACGCATTGTGGGTTAAAAGAGTGCTCAAAGCAAGTCCGGCGATAAGTGTGCGTTTCATGGAAGAATCCTTTTGTGCTTTATTTGATTGTATCAGGATCGGTGATGTATCCTGTGATGGCAGATGCTGCTGCAACGGCTGAGTTGGCAAGATAGACTTTGGATGAGCGTGAACCCATACGTCCCACGAAGTTTCGGTTGGTGGTTGCGATGGCTACTTCGTCATCACCCAAAATTCCCATATAGCCACCTAAACACGCGCCGCACGTAGGATTGGATACAACCCCTCCCGCATCGATGATGATGTCCATATAGCCCGCTCTCGTTGCTTCGCGTGCAATACGTTGCGTTGCAGGAGTAACAATAAGGCGTACGTCAGGATGAACGCGTTTGCCTTTGAGGATTTCAGCGGCGATTTTGAGATCACCTAATCGTCCGTTGGTACAGCTGCCGATAAAGGCTTGATCAACTTTGATTTTGTCGCTTACGGCTTGGCTGAGGCTGTGCCCATTGGAGGGTAAAAATGGATAGGCGATTACGGGTTCGAGTTTACCTACGTCAATTTCAAGAATTTGAACGTAATTGGCATCTTCGTCGGAATAATGTAGCTTGGCTTCACGTGCGAGTGGTTTGTCGGCTAAGAACTGCGCAGTAACATCATCGTAGGCTACGATGCCGCTTTTTGCTCCTGCTTCGATTGCCATGTTGCACATACTGAAGCGATCGTCCATGTTGAGATGTTCAATGGTGCTTCCTGTGAACTCCAATGTACGGTAAAGAGCACCGTCCACTCCGATCATACGGATTACTTCGAGGATGATGTCTTTGCCCGTAGTGTATTTGCCCGGTTTTCCGCTGAGGATCACTTTGATACTCTCAGGGACTTTGAACCAGTTGCCTCCGGTGATCATGGCAAATGCCAAATCGGTTGAGCCCATCCCAGTAGAAAATGCGCCAAGCGCACCATGGGTACAGGTATGTGAATCGGCACCGATGATCACATCCCCCGGAACTATCAGCCCTTTTTCAGGCAAAAGGGCATGTTCGATTCCCATGTCTTTTTCATCAAAAAAGTTTTTGAGTGAATGTTTTTTGGCAAAGTCGCGGCTAATACGTGCTTGATTGGCAGAAGCGATGTCTTTTGCAGGGATAAAATGGTCTAAAACGAGAGAAAAACCATCAGGGTTGGCAAGTGCTTTTGCCCCTGATTCTTCGAATGCTTTGATCGAGATGGGGGTAGTAATATCGTTTCCGATAACCATATCAATAGGGCAACGGATGATTTCGCCTGCGTAAACAACTCTTCCTACGTGTTGAGAGAAGATTTTTTCGGTAATTGTTTGTTTCATAAATGGGGCCTTGTTTAGGGTCAAAATAATGGGGAAATTATACCACAGTGCATCTTAGCGTTTTGAGGCATGGCTGCAGGAGGGGGCGAGCAGTTCAGGACGGTACTCAAAGTGCATGGTGTCGTAGTGATACCAACGCCCTCCCCAAATAAAACCGTGTTTCTCGAAAATGCGGACGATGGAGAGTGGCATGGTGTTTTTATACCCGATTTTATCGGTTTCATTTGGGGCTTCATCTTTCCAATACTGTGTTGTAGCGGGGGCGAGATCGATGGCGATGCCAAAACTGTGCATGGAGAGGCGATCGGTGTCTTTGATAACCCGATAGGCATAGGTCGTGGCACCCTCTGCCCAAATCCGATCTTTTTTAGGAAGCTCTGCTATGGCTTGTCCTATGGCGTAAAGTTTTTTGTCTACCCCTCCCACACTATTTACAGGGAGTTTGATGGTGCCTTTGAGTGTTGGCCATTTTATGGTGACGAGGTTTTGTTCAATCGCTTTTTTGTCTTTGCCATACAGCGCTTGGAAAAATGGCTGATATCGTAATCTGCCAGGATCAAAGAGATAAGGAGGGGGCGTATCGATGCCGCCCGCATCATAGGTTTGTGAAAGCTGTGTTTTTAAATCGGCGTTGTTGATTTTTTCATCCCATGATATTTTGGAAGATGAAGTACGGTAAGGTAAAACGGCACCATCTTTTAAGAGAATGGATGTTTCATTTGCAGATTGTACCAAATCGGGGTAGCCTTGTTCAAAGCATTCTGGGTTGGCACTTAAGAGCGTTGCAAAAAAGATAAGTAATGTATATCGAAAATTCATAAATAATTCCTTGTTTATATAAGCCAAGTGATTATAACAAAAGTGAGATTACAGCGGGGGTGTATCAGGATACAGCGGAAGCTCTAGTGAAATGGGAGTTTTTTTTCGAGCAGCCGATTTGGCGCGCGGCTTTTTTATTTTTTGTTTCTTTTGGAGATACATGGCAATATCAGCAGCTTTGATAAGGGAATCGGCATCGGCAGCATCATCGGGATAAACAGCCATCCCAATACTTGCATTGGTTATCAATGAGGTCTCGTTATCCAAAAAAATCGGCTCTGAAATGGCAACTTCAATTGCAGTAAAGACAGATTGAATGTGCTCCTCTCCTTCAATGTCTTCAATAATAATGATAAATTCATCTCCTCCAAAACGGCTGATCGTATCACTGTTTCGTAAGCAGTTACGCAGAGAAGATGCGATTCCTACAAGTATTTTATCACCGGCTTCATGCCCATATTGATCGTTAATAAGTTTAAAATCGTTTAGGTCAATAAAATAAAGGGCGATTTTAGAATTGGCACGTTGTGCACGATCAATGGCATGATGAAGCCGATCGTCCATAACTGCACGGTTGGTTACCCCCGTAAGCGAGTCATGGCATGCTTGATGTGTAAGGGTAGATACGCGAGAAGTTATCTCGGTAATGTCTCGTGCGGTACAGAGTATCCCCGGATAGTTATGATCGATTTTGCTGTTATGCCATTCACAAAATATTTCTTTTTTTCCTTTTGTAAGATTAAAGTTTTTAGAGTCACTTTTCCCCTCTTTCAGCGCT
>JAMCPS010000001.1 GCA_023379705.1 Campylobacterota bacterium | reverse complement strand
GTAAAGTTGAGCTCAGAAGTATGCCGCTCTCAGCAAATACAACTTGTCCTGATTGCATGTCATGGGTTGTTTGATTGTCAGCGGAAGTTATAATAGCCGCAACATCCCATGCTATACCAGTAGTGGGCTGAATAGCGCTCTTAGTGAAAGTAAGATTTAGGTTATTTTGTTCATTAAGCGCATTGGTTACGACGACATCAATAGTTCGGATTCCTGGAGTAAATCCTAGGTTCCCGGCAAATTGAGTGGTAGTCGTCGGTTCTACAGGGTATGCTAAACGTGTTGGAAATTCCAGCGGTCCCTGCGCTCCCACCCCGGCAAGCGGTACATTATTCGTGATGGGCCCAACGACAAAAGCACCTAGTCGATTGGTGGCTGCAGGGTTGGTGGCGAGTGATTTTTCATAGTCATTGGCCGCATCGTAGGCAAAGTTTCCCAACATCGTTCCCGTAACGTACATTCCATCCCCAGTGGTAAGTCGGGCTACAGAAGAGTTGCCCACACCCGGAGTTTTTTGATATTCATCAAAAACAAAATTTCCTGCACGTGTAAAATAATTATTGTTTCCTGACACAACACCAAACCATCCATTGCCACCGATGGAAAGATCACTAAAACGATCCGTATTGATGAGTGTTCCTCCTGTGGTGTTCATGGTCGTTGCTTGAAGACGAACGCCCAATTCAAGATCATTAGAGGTAGGAGTTTTAGCTCCTGCACTGACAACTTTAGTAGAGAGAAGAGAAGCAAATTCCGTGTTAGAACCACGGTAACCGATTGTATTGACGTTGGCTAAATTGTCCGAAACAACGTCCAACCCGTATTGATACGTTTGGATTCCGGACAATCCTGCGTAATATCCTTGTGTCACGATCAGCCTCCTACGATCTCTTTGATCGATTCAAATGGCACATAGTTCGATCCAATTTTTACAGATGCTTTACCATTGTCAAAACGAACCGACTCAATTGGGTAGGTTCCAAGTCGAACGGTTTGATTTTTATAAGCATCATCGGTATAGTTCGATTCGACATAATAGAAACCAGGTTCAACGGTGCCCCCATTGTTATCAGAGCCATTCCAACTGAATTTTTGAACACCTTTAGTTAAAGGGTCTAATGGCATGGTTTTAACAACCGAGCCATTCACATCGAGTATATTAATTGAACCGCTTACCACATTTGTTGGATAGTAAATCTCAAAATTGCTGGCTGCCCCTTGTTCAAAGACAACGGCATTACTCCCTGTATCCGCAATTTTCCCAATAGCTGAAATGGTAGAAAACTGCATGGAAGCGGCCAGGGATGTTGCGAGAGCCGCCAGCGATTTATTGGTATTCTCAGAAGATTCAAGAGCCGCTAGTTGTGCGGTTTGCGTCAAAATCTTTTCGCTGTCCATAGGTGAGGTTGGATCTTGGTATTTGAGCTCCAAGAGCAACAGTTTAAGAAAATCGTCTTTGCCTAAAATACCTTTAGGATTGACAGCCGGGGATGAGCTAGCGGCCGTAGCTGCGTTTTGACCTAGTGCGTCGATTGCCATAATATTCTCCTTGTGTTACGCGTAATGCGGAATGATGATTTCAAGAGCACTTAGCTCTTCACTGCTGTGTTGAAGTTCTTCGAGCGAGGCATAGGCACGAAAACGATTTTGATTTTGTTGTTGCTGCTGTTGCTGTGGATTTTGCTGCTGCGCATCCGAACCGCTCATGAAATTCATGGTTGCGTTGGTTATCCCTTGTTGTGCAAGCTGTGCTTTGAGCTCTGTAGCATTGTGTGCCAAAAATGCGACGCTGGCAGTATTGTTGGATTGGATGGTGACATGAACGTTATTTCCTCGCTGTATGAGCGTTACATCTACTTCCCCAAGACGTTCAGGGTTGAGTTTCATCGTGAGGCGGGTGAAAGGAGGCTTATAGCTTTCAGCGGCCTCTTTGAGATCGATGGCAAAATGACGCATGCTTTGGACGGCCTCTTTGCTTTTGACTTCGAGTGAGTCTGCTTTGAGCGGCTGATGGGTTTTGGCAGACTCATTGAGAGGTTTAACCTCCTCTTTACTTTGATGCGATTCTCCTTCATGATCTCCGCGCAAGAGGGTGCTGAGTGCGTCTGTATGTACAGGGGGAATGACCGCTTTAGGTAGCTCTTTGAGAGTTTCTTTTGGGAGTTCGACTACGATTTCTGACGATTTTTCCAAGCCTTTAAGCAGCGATTGAAGCGGCTGAGTTTTTGCAGATTCTTTGGAAGGTTTCACTTCTTCTTTTTCTTCTTTTTGGGTCAGCTTATTTTCTTTGAGTAACTGCACAATTGCCTCAAACCCTTTGGTATTTTCCATAGGGACCTCTTTGATGGGTCCTTTGAACTCCAATAGGGGCTTGGTTAGCAAAGGCATTGGCAACTCTTTGAGCGGACTTACCAAATCTTTATCCACCGTAGAGAGGGTAATTTGGGTTAAATCAATCCCTATTTTATGTGCAAGCTCAACAAGCCCTATGAGTGTTTTTGGAATCGCTTTTTCATCGGCTTTAAGTTGGGGCGATTTTTCCATAATGGCATTTTTTAAATACTCTTTGGCTTTATTGATGAGGGAATGAACTTGGTCGTTGCTCAACGCATTGAGAAGTTCTTTGGGAAGAATCTTCGCTTCCTCTTCCTTCCCCATCAGTAGTTCGCCAAGCCCTTTAGCGCTGAGTTTTTTTACATCAATAGGCTTCACGTCAGCCGATTTTGCATTGACGGGCGTTTCTTGTTTAGTATCAATAAGTGATTTTGGGTCAATAACTGTTTTAGGGTCAATAATTGCTGTAAAATCGGTTTTTTTAGCATGTGCTTTACTGCTTTTTCCTGACTCGTGAAAAGTAGAAAGCAGCTGTGAAAATGCATTGTTTGATTTGGCATTTTTTGATTTTGAGGTTCCCCCTAGCAATTCTACTAGCGAGGCAGTCCCTTTATTTTCTTTGCTTTGTACGACCATAATGCGATCCTTGTACCAAAAGATAGTGTGATTGTAATAGCAAGCAATAGTTATTCCACATAAGATATTTAATTCACTTAAACCATCCTTAACTTTTAAAAAGATATAATTCGCGAAAATCACGGCCTACCTATAAGGATATTCAGTGCAAAAAATTCGTAACATTGCCGTCATCGCGCACGTTGACCATGGTAAAACGACCCTAGTAGACGGATTGCTACAGCAATCTGGAACATTTGGCAGCCACGAGCAAGTCAATGAAAGAGCAATGGACTCTAATGCTCTTGAGAAAGAGCGTGGGATCACGATTCTTTCTAAAAACACTGCGATTCGTTATGGCGATCACAAGATCAACGTTATTGACACTCCGGGTCACGCCGATTTCGGTGGAGAAGTTGAGCGTGTTTTGAAAATGGTTGACGGGGCTTTGATCCTTGTTGACGCTTATGAGGGGGTTATGCCTCAGACTAAGTTCGTTGTTAAGAAGATGCTAGCTCTTGGGCTTAAGCCAATCGTTGTTATCAACAAAATTGACAAACCATCAGCAGATCCTGAGCGTGTAATCGATGAGGTGTTTGACCTTTTCGTAGCAATGGACGCAACGGAAGATCAGCTTGATTTCCCAGTCATCTATGCTGCGGCACGTGACGGTATTGCAAAGCTTGACATGGCTGATCCTGATGGCGATTTTACATGTTTGTTTAATATGATTTTGGACAAAGTGCCTGAGCCACAAGGTGATCCTGAGAACCCGACACAGTTGCAAGTCTTTACACTTGACTACGATAATTACGTTGGTAAAATCGGTATCGCTCGTATTTTCAACGGACGTATTTCTAAGGGTGATAATATCCTCCTTGCAAAAGCAGACGGCGAATTGGTTAAGGGTAAAATCTCTAAACTAATCGGATTCATGGGTCTCAACCGTATGGAAATCCAAACGGCAGAAGCGGGTGATATCGTTGCTCTTGCCGGTATTGAAACCGTAGACGTTGGGGATACTATTTGTGATCCTAACAACCCTATGCCACTTGATCCGATGCACGTTGAAGAGCCTACGTTGAACGTTTTCTTCTCGGTTAATGATTCTCCGCTTGCGGGTCAAGAAGGAAAGCACATTACTTCTAACAAGATCAAAGAGCGTCTTGAAGCAGAAATGAATACCAACGTTGCAATGCGTTGTGAAGTCATCGGTGAGGGTAAATTCCAAGTCTCAGGACGTGGAGAGCTACAAATCACAATTTTGGCAGAAAATATGCGTCGTGAAGGCTTCGAGTTCGGTATCGGACGTCCCGAAGTTATCATCCGTGAAATCGAAGGGGTCAAATGTGAGCCTTTCGAGCACCTCGTTGTTGACCTTCCTCAAGATTTTGCAGGAAGCATCATCGAGCGTCTTGGCCGTCGTAAAGCGGAAATGACAGCTATGATCCCTATGGGTGAGGGCTTTACGCGTGTTGAGTTTGTTATCCCTGCACGTGGTCTTATCGGTTTCCGTGGACAATTCTTGACAGAGACCAAGGGTGAGGGTGTTATGAATCACTCTTTCTTGGAATTCCGTCCATACGCTGCAAGTGGTGTTGAGAGCCGTCAATACGGAGCATTGACTTCTATGGAAGACGGTGTTACCTTGGCATTCTCCCTTGCAAACTTACAAGAGCGCGGAGTATTGTTTGTTAATCCTCAAACAAAAGTTTACAAAGGGATGATCGTTGGTGAGCATAGCCGTACCAATGACCTTGATGTTAACCCGATCAAAGGAAAAGCACAATCAAACGTTCGTTCTTCTGGAGCGGATGAAGCAATTAAGCTCGTACCACCACGTGATATGAACCTTGAGCGCGCACTCGAGTGGATCGAAGATGATGAGCTTCTTGAAGTAACTCCTCTTAGTATCCGTATCCGTAAAAAATGGTTGGATCCAACGGATCGTAAACGTTACGCAACTAAAAAGTAAGTAATTGCGCGTTTACGCGCTTACTTCACCATCTCTTTTCCCGCAATCATACCGCTAGCCCACGCAAAGTTAAAATTATATCCTCCACGTCGACCGACAATGTCCAATACTTCTCCCGCAAAATAAAGACCGCTCACCAGATTTGATTCCATTGTTTTTTGATTGATCTCTTTTGTAGCCACTCCGCCACCGCTTACTTCTGCATGTTTGAATCCATGTGTGTCGATTGCTTCAAATTTCCAATTTCCAATAAGCCCAACAAGCTTGGTGATCTCTTTGGGAGTGAGGGATGAGACAGTTTTGGCGGGATTGATAAGGGCAGCTTCACACAGATGAATAACAGTTTTGGCAGGAACCAATCCTCCCAGTACCGTTTCGAGGGTATGGTTAGGAACAGAGGTGATAAGTTGATGCAAGGTATCACTCAGTTCTTGGGGATTGAATCGCGGGAGTAAGTTTATGCTTAGCATGACTTTTTGATCTTTGAGTAAAGCAAGAGATGCTTTTTGGCTGATGTCCAAAATCGCCAATCCAGAAATCCCATAACTTGCAAAAAGAATATCGCCCTGTACTTTTTGGACTTCTTTATTGTTCACATAAAGAGTGACTTGTGCAAACGTTTTGACCCCTGCCATCTTGTTGTGTATTTTAGAGTTTAGATGCAGTTGAACCAATGAGGGATAGCTTGGGACAATGGTATGACCAAAAGAGGAAGCGAAGCGATAGCCATCCTCGCTTGCTCCCAGTTGAGGGGCTGCTTGGGAACCCGTGGCTATTAGCACTTTGTTGTACTTTGTTTTTTCATTATGTGTGTGGACAACGAAACTCTCTTTCATTTTAGAAATCTGGGTCACTTTGTTATCGATTAAGATTTTTACTCCAGCATCTTTTACTGCACTGGCGAGAGCATTAAGAACAGCCTTTGCTTCATTTGAGAGAGGATAACAGCGTCCATCTTCTTTGACATCGAGGAGCAGTCCTATGGAGTGGCAGAAGGTGATAAAATCAGAAAACGGCAGCTGTTCCAAGGCGTAGGAGACAAAACCGGGATTGGTTCCGAAATAGTCGTCTGCTGTTGCTGTGGTGTTAACAATATTGCAGCGACCGTTTCCTGAGGCCAAAATCTTTTTTCCGACACTTGCATTGTGCTCATAAAGGGTGATGTCACCACCGGAACGTGCGGCAATGATGGCGGCCATAAGTCCCGCTGCGCCACCGCCGATAATAGCAATTCTTTGGCTCAAGTCTCTCTCCCATACAGTTCATTGTAGAGTTTCATCGCATAGCGATCCGACATACTGGCTATGTAATCTGAGATAACACGGTGTTTGTTACGTCGCTCACACTGTTCGAGATAATAACGTGGTAACATTTTTGGCTGTTCCATGAGTGCATTAAAAAGTCCGATAATCGCTTGTTTTCCGGAAAACATTTTACGTACGATGTGTTTGTGTTGGTAGAGCTCTTGAAAGAGGATTTTTTTGAGTTTTTTGATCTGTGTTTCGAGCTCTTTGGTAAATCCAACAGGCAGTTCCTGAGAAGAGGGGATAACTGAGGCTAACACACGGCTGTTATCGATTTTTTCACGTGAATATTCCAGAAGTGAATAGACCAGATGGTTGATGAGATGGGAGCTGAAACGGTAACGGAACATCTCATCCTCATCTTCGCGGATTCCTTCCTCATATACTTTTTGCAAAATGGTCTGAATGAGTTCGCTTTTTTTAAGTGTCTCAAAACTGATAAGCCCAGAGGCGACACCATCATCAATATCATGACTGATGTAGGCGATCTCATCAGCACGGTCAACAATCATCGCTTCGATACTGGGGTGCGTATCGAGGGAAAAGGCTTCACGAATCGCACTGCTAAGAAATGGTTTGTTATAGGGGGGTGAGTGTTTGAGTATCCCCTCCAGTGTTGCATAGGTGAGATTAAGTCCTAAAAATTGCTTATAACGCTGCTCTAACAGGGTGACGACACGAAAACTTTGCAAATTATGCTCAAATCCGTGTTTAAATCCCTCTTTTTTCAGGCACTCATCGAGTGTGTCACCACCGATGTGTCCAAAAGGAGTATGTCCTAAATCGTGCGAGAGGGCGATGGATTCGGCTAGTGATTCCTGTAGCCCTAAGTGGGAGCTGATGGAACGGGCGATTTGGCTGACCTCGATACTGTGAGTGAGGCGGGTGCGAAAAAAATCACCTTGAGAATTGAGAAAAACCTGCGTTTTGTACTCAAGACGTCGAAAACTTCCGGAGTGAATAATACGATCACGATCACGCGCATAAGGAGAGCGAAAATCATCATTTATGGTAAAAAAACGTTCTTGGGGGCGCATAAAAACCTGCTCTTTTTAAAAGATTGTTATTGTTTATTATACAATGTACATAGGCTCAATCAAACAGCATGATAAAAATAAATAAGGAAGAATCAGGAATTTTTGAGTATTATAAGCGATTGTGTATTATTTTGAAGCGTTGGAGTGAGTATGAGTCATTATGCAGACAAGTATAACCGTTCGTTAAAAAGCGTCAACACGACTCATGAAAGCGTGGAAGATTATCAGAAAAAAAGTAAAAAAGTTCGCCGAGAAAAAGAAGCATTCTTAAATCGGGAATTTGATTACCGAGACTACATATTCGCTCCTGAGGGGTATGAGGGGGTTATGCTCTTCCTTTATATCATGATCGTCCCTTATCTTATTGCCTTGGCTTTTCTATTCCTTTTTATTGCCAAGGCACATTATCAGCTTTTTTTAGAATTTGATTTGGCTTCTTATTTTATAATATGGGCGATAGGATATGAAATATGTGTGGTATTTGCCCTTATTATCTTTTTTTTATTCATGGTTTAGCGATGACAGTTCGGATGATACACCAAAAAACAGCGCAAGCAAACATAACGGAATTCACCCTCGATTTAGGAATTAAGCTAGAATACATTACAATACCGATCCTCTTTTACGGACAGTTGGCCGAGTGGTCGAAGGCGCACGCCTGGAACGCGTGTAAAGGGCAACCTTTCTAGGGTTCGAACCCCTAACTGTCCGCCATACTTAAATTTCCCCCCCCGTAGTAAGTTTTAATCCTTTGCAGTTTACTTAGCTTAAAGTCATTTTTTATGATTAAAGCGCTATTATAAAAAAAGTTGATGAAACAATCATCGTACAGTTCGTAAGTAAAGGGAGTATGTTGATGGCGGAATTCACCCCCATTACGAAAGCGTCTACCAATGTCAAAGACGACTTGCGTTTTGCGGCGAGTGATCGAAAGCTTAGCCTTGATGAGGTTGATTTTGACCTGCTCTCTTATGATACATACTATAAAAGAGGTTCAGAGCAAGAGTGGCGGGCTATGCCAAGTGGTGACGTGTACGCACAAATAGCACAAGAAGACCTTTACTGTGAAGAGTATCTACTCAGTCAAGAGTATCAAATTAAAATACGTCCTTCCGTCCCCATTCTCTATTTGGATTTACGTTTTTCTGTCGGAATCAGCAAGGCAAAGGGAGTTTTAACGGCAATTATTGATCCTTCTTCAACCATTCCGCTTAAAAAAGGGGTGCAAGAGTGGATTAAAACCGTCATCAATAAAAAAAAGCTCCGACTTGGGTATTTGATAGGGACAGATGATGAGCAGTTGGATAAGGAGATACTGCGTCTTTTGGCAAGGGTTCAAAAGCAAGGCCCCCTTACGGAACCCTATTCGTTACCGATTGGAAGTTTCTTCCCTCCTATTAACACCATAGACGATAAAGTGATTCTGAATTATAAAAAGCAGGATGAAAATCCGGAAGACCCCAGTTACATTTATGGGGTGCAGCCCGGTGATTTTATCATGGAATATATTTTTCCAAAAAAAGGGCGTAACGGGCGTGGATTAGATGGAGCTCCGATCATTGTTCCCGAACCAACCATCAAATATGCCGGAGTTATGAAAATCGATGATGCCTGTATTCGCAGTACACAAGACGAAAGAGGGATCAGTTATTTTTCCCTGGTATCAGGATTTATCAAGAGAGAAAAAGGGGTTTTTGTTGTTTCACAAGACTTGTATCTCGAGTCTGTTAACATGAAAACAGGTTCCGTCGTGCCGGGTTGGGATAAGGACATAACACTAACGGTAGAGCAAAAGAACTCAGGGGAAGATGCTGTAGGAGCAGGTTTGCGTATTGACATCAAAACGGTTGATATTAGCGGAACGGTAGGCGAAAATACAAAAATAAAAGCATGCGATCTGAGCATTGACGCACAAACCCATAAGAAATCAACCATTGATGTGAGCGGAGTTGCTAATATCAAACTCCATCGGGGTGATCTCAAAGCAAAAGAGGCCAATATCGATGTTCTTGAGGGGGGGACTATCGAAGGAGATATCGTTCGGATCAAGAAAATGCTCGGAGGAGAAGTTTTCGCACGCAAGGTTTATATCGAGACTCTTTTTGCACACGGTAAAATTATCGCTCTTGAAAGCATTGAGGTAGATAATATCGAGGGTGAAGGTAATACGATGACGATTGATCCTGCCCATTTTAGTGTCTATCACGAACAAATAGCCGAAGTGGAGGCTAAAATTTTTGACAAAGAAAATACCCTGCGAGAAGATAAAAAACAATTAGGGATGAAACAGTTTGCCTTTAAAGAAAAAAACGTTCAAATGAAACGTTTTCAGCAGCGTATTGCGGATGCTAAAAACAGCGGAAGAGAACCGTTGGAAATGGATGTTCTTAGTATAAAGCAGTACAGAGCTGAAGCGGGAAGGCTTCAGCTGATGAGCGCAAAGGTAGTAGAGGAAGAAAATGCTTTGCATATTTTGCGTGAGATACTGAAGACATTGCACGAGGCGGATTTGAGTGGAGTCATAACGTATCATGGTACTTATTACGGGAATAACCGCGTCCAATTTTTTGATCCCGATACGCGTCAGGAATACAGTGTCTTTCCTAAAGGAAATGTGGAAAATATCCGTTTGCAGAAAAGAGGCGATGAAAAAGCCCTTTTACTGCATTAGAAAATAGCTTCTCTTCTTCCCTAAAGATAAACCTGAATGCGCTTATTTCCCTGTACGTTTTTGGCGCTCTTCATTTAGCATAGCGCTTAAGAGGCTGAACACTTCTTTGCTTGCGGATTCGGCATCTTGGAAATAGGTCATTACGTTGGTTGCTTTTTCACCGCATGTGCCTGATTTTACACAATGAATAGCGTCGTGGATACGATCATGGACTACTTTGTGAGGAGCTTCTAATCTAGGGTAACTCGCTACCGACGCAAATATTTCTTTTCCTAATCCGGTGTCATACCATTTGCCCAATCGGCATCCGTGGTGATCTGCAAACTCATCATCAACACGGTTTGTAAAGACGGTTTTGTATCCTCTGGATTTAAAGAGAAGGTGGTCAAGTTTTACCAAAACAACAAAGACCGAATACAAAACGTCGGTTGAGTCGTTGTCAATCTCTATAGTGCGCTCTTGCAGTCCAGACAACGATGCTTGGAAACGGCTGAGTTTTTCACTCGATGAGGAGGAAATAGTTTCCATAGAGCTGGAACGTTCGTCGATTTCTGTCGCATTTTGTTTGAGACTTTGGATGCTCATTGCGACTTCTTGGGTTGCTTTTTGCGTTCGTTCGGCAAGTTTGCGTACTTCATCGGCTACAACGGCAAAACCTCTGCCATGCTCCCCTGCACGTGCGGCTTCAATTGCGGCATTAAGCGCCAATAGATTCGTTTGATCAGAAATGTCTTTAATCAGATCAATAACGGAGCCAATGGCTTCCACGCTTCCGCTTAGCTGAGAAACAGAGGCGTAATTGTTGGTAATGTTTTCGGCAAGCTCTTGCTGTGTACTAAGAAGATCATTGATTTCATCGTTGATTTCTACAGACGATTCTCGATTTAAGCGGTTGAGCTCTGCAACTTCTTTGAGTTCATTAACATTGGCGTTAAGGTCATTTTGAAGCATCGATAAATCGTGTTCAGACCCGGCGACCAAACCTTCGGTGAGCTCATGTATCAGATCAAACATGATTTTTTGATGGCGTGCTTGGGTGCTTTGTGCGGTCAAGCGATTATTTTCTTCCAATAGCTGTTCATTGGAGTGTTCAAGCTCTTTTAAGCGTGTTTTTAATGACTCGTTTTTCATGAATTTCTTTTTCGTATTTCTTTTTATAGAACATTTAAAACCCTGATTTAAAATTATTTATTCATCATAACATCTTTTACTGTAAAAGTGTCTATAGATATACAAAAGATTAAAAATAAAATTCCTAAATAGCCTCTTTAACTACCCCATCCTCAACGCGTAAAATTCGATCAAACAAGGGAAGCATACGCTCGTCGTGGGTGACGACTATGATTGCAACGTCTTGCTCGTGAGCTAGTTTTCGTAAAAGCTGCATCACCGAAAGCGCTCTCTCACCATCCAATGCGGCAGTAGGTTCATCGGCCAAGATGACTTTTGGCTTATTGGCCAGCGAACGGGCAATGGCGATGCGTTGGCTCTGGCCTCCTGAAAGCTGTGAGGGCATTTTGGTGAGTTTGTCGCTAACGCCCAGGTATTCGAGAAGCTCTTTGGCGGTTTGATTGGCCTCATCACTTTTTACCCCATTCATTTGCGGTACTAGGGTGACGTTTTCCAGAACATTGAGAAACGGGATGAGGTTGTGGGCTTGAAAAATAAATCCTATTTTTTCACGCCGAATGCGACCTGTATCGTTGATTTTCCATTGTTTATCGTACATCAATTCGCCATCAAGAGTCAGCTTTCCGGTTGTCGGTTCCGTTATGCAGCCGATCATGGTAATAAGGGTTGTTTTGCCTGAACCGCTGGGTCCCAACAGCGCCACTGTTTCGCCTGCATAAATCTCAAAGGTTGCCTCTTTGATAGCGGTCACGGCACTCTCGCCCTCACCGTACGTTTTGGAAAGATTTTCTACGGAAATAACCACTTTTTTCATTTATCCTCCAATCGCTGTAGCAGGATCGATCCGCTGGGCCCAGCGGATTCCGCCTAAAGATGCGAGAATACTGATAACGACTACAACAATAAATAGTTTAAGGGCATCGGTGGGGATCAGAATAACCGTTTTGGGAAAGTGATTGGCGCTGGCATTGGCAAAAATAGCTCCTGCAATGAAAGCGATGATTCCCAGCAGCAGTGATTGTTGCGCGATCATTTTGGTAATTATAAAGTTGGAAGCACCGATGAGTTTTAAAATAGCGATTTCCTTGGCTTTTCCTATCGTCATGGTATAGATGATCAGCGAGATGATGACGCAGGAGACGAGCAATAAAATCATGGTGAACATTCCGATTTGCTTGGCAGAGCGTTCGATCAGGTTTTTGGTGAGAATGTCGGATTGCTCTTGGGCAGTATAGACTTCCTGATGTTTCCATCGTTGTATTTCATCTCCTACGATTTTTGGATCAAATCCAGGGTACAGAGTGAGCGAAAATGCGTTGACGATTGCGGTTGCGTTGGATTGTGTTCCGCGTTGCCGATCATTGCGTATTTGTTCGTTGCTGAATAAAAATTGCAGTTCCTGTGCCTCACGCAAATCGAGATAGATCATCGGGTCTCCTCCCGATGAGACCTCTTTGTGGGTTAAGCCTACTACGGTATAGGTATTGCGTCCCAGAGGGATTGTGTCACCGAGGTTAAAGCCTGTTTTGGTATCGACGATGATTTCTTTATTGCGGATCTTTATCGCGCGTCCCTGCATCAGCGTAAACGGTTTAAAAGAGCTAAGTGATTCATAGCCAAGCGCGTAAACACGGATCGGTTTGCCTTCTTTTTGGAGTTGCAAACCTTGAAAGGTCAGAGGGTGAACTTCCTTCACCCCTTTGAACCCTTTGAGGGAATATTTGAGGTCTTCATGCAAGCGGGAGCTTTCGGCAAAGGGTCCAAGAGTGTCTTTTTGAACCACCCACAAATCGGGGGAAATGTTGTTGGGAACGATCATGGCATCGTGCACCATCCCTCGGTAGATACCGATCATGACGAGGACGACACCGATGAGCATTCCAACCCCTAAAGCGGTGATGATAAACTTCCCCAGTGAATGAGAGATGTCACGCCATGCGAGATTAATCATGGGTTAGATTGATTTGCACTTCGGCTTGTTCACCCAAATACAAAGGTTCTGGGAGGGTATCGAGGGTAATGTAGACAAGTCTCTCTTCGGTAATGCGATCACTCACAACGCCGATACGGCGGACAATACCGCGGTATTGTTTTTCACCGGTTGAGCGCAGGGTGACGATAGCATTTTGCCCCACCCTCAGCTCTGCACTTTGGCGTTCATCGATGTAGGCTCTAACCCATACGCTTTTTGGATTGGCAATTTTGAAAACAGGGGTTCCTGCCCCTATGGTACTGCCTGCTTCCGCTTCACGGGAAAGAATGATTCCATCGATGGGGGAGCGTAATGAATAGTCCCGAATCGTAGCGTTTACGGAATCCAATGATCCTACCGCACGTTGGATTTCATGCTGGGACTGCTTTAGAGCTTCTTGTGCGCTTATGAGAGCCGCGTTTGCGCTTTTGGCTGAGGCTGTAGCGGTGTCAAGCTCTGCTTGCGTTACAAATCCTCCCTTGCTGAGATTTTTGTATCGGGCCAAGGTGGTATCGGCCAATGTTTTTTTAGCGCTCAAATCTTCGATTGCGGCTTTCTGTGAGGCCAGTTGAGAGCGGCTTTTTTCAACCATAGCACTGTTTTGCAGTTGGACGCCGGCAAGGTCTGAAAGTTCCATTTGTGCCAAGCGTGCCCCTTTAGCAACATGATCTCCCTCGTCTACATACACCGTACCCACGGTAGAAGCGTTTTTGGGTGAGATGGTGATGACCTCTTTTGCTTCGAGAGTTCCCACTCCGTTGACTTGATTTGAGGGTGTTTGTTTCTCGCTGGGTACTTTTGCTGTTTTAGGTGAAGGTGTATCCAGTAATGAAGTGATATACGCGATCACAATAAGAATAACTGCTCCGACAAGAACCGGTCTTTTTTTATTACAACATGCCATTTTGATTTCCTTTGTTTAGTAATCGTTGTATTTTAATCCATGAACGTATTTTTTGGAATTTTGCATCGGCATGGGCAATGCGTGCATTTTCTAATATACTTTGGGATTCTAAAACGTCGATGTAGGTCGCCAGGCCTTGGGCATAGCGTCCTTGCATGAGGGAAAGAGCTTTTTGTGTGGCGCACATGACTCCCTCTTTTGCTATCATTGTTTCATCAAATCGGTTGAGATCGATTAGGGCATCATAAAGTTCCTGCCATAATTGCTTTTCTGTGTTTTCATACTCTTTTTGCGCGAGGGAGAGGGCAATGCGGCTTTTTTGGGTATCTGCATCCAATTTTCCCCCATCGTATAGCGGAATCGATCCTCGTACACCGATTTGAGAGGTGTCGTAAGAGTTAAGTGAGTTGTCGTAACCATAAGCGCCAACAAGAGTAACGGATCCATAAGGCTGTTTGGATATCGCGCTGGATGCTGCCCTGTCACGGTTGATGAGCATCCTGAGTTTTTGCAGCTGCGGATTGGATTGCGAAAGCTCTTGGCGCAATGCAGGGATATCTTGAATCACCGTCGAGAGCTCACGCGTACGGCGATCAAAATCGGCTTGGTCTATGGTTAAGGGAGTATCGATTCCCGTTAGTAGTTCAAGGGCCATAAGCGATTTGGCTTTTTGAGAGCGTGCCGCGCTGTGGTGATCTTCGGCTTCGAGCCACGAGGCTTTGAATCTCGATTCATCGGCTTGCGTTTTCAACCCCACTTCACGCATTCGAACGGCTTGAACGTATTGTGATTGATAAAATTCGGCTGATTTTTTGGCAGTGTCGATGAGTTGTTCTAAGTAGGAAATGGAGGTGTAGTGCAGCCAAACTTGCTCGATAAGGCTATTTTCAATAGAAGTTTTGTCAGCGACACTCCCTTCTTTAAGATAGTGCGATGCTTGTATCGTATGATCATTTCGCCCAAAATCCCACAAGGAGTAGCTTGCGCTGATGTCGGTATGAAATGCATCGGTTTGACGCGTTGTGAACGTTCCGTTTGCGGGCATTACGACGGTTCTGGTCGGATAATATTCACCATTAAGATCAATGCGGGGATAGAGGGTCCCTTTGGCGGCTTTGGTATCGGCTTGGGCATTTTGGATACGCAGAGATGCGGCTTGGGTTTGAGGGTTTGATTTCAGTGCCATTGCAATGGCGTCATTGAGCATCAACGAATTTGCTTGCAGATTACACAAAAGCAGTAAAAAGGAAATTATTTTTATCATAAGTTATCCACCAAATATATAGGGAAAGTGTAGCACAAAAGTGGCATCCATTCTTGGGTTATGTCAAGAATTTTTGTTTGATGCGTTGAACGCTCATCCCAACGACAACCAAGGTAATGAGTCCAATAATCAGCGGCTCAAGAATGGAGAGGGTAAGATGCCCCTGTGTCACGATTAAAAAGTTGGCGCCCGCAGGGGGATGAATGACTCTAAAGCCATGCATGAGCATAATAACCAAACCAAGACCGATTGCAATGGGAAGCCATTGTCCGCTGGTATAGGTTAATACCACAGCACCTATGATGGTCGAGATGAAGTACCCGCCAAAAATATTCCATGGATTTGAAAAAGGGCTGTTGGGTGCACTGAAAAGAAGCACGGCGGTTGCTCCAAAAGGGGCAATGAGCATCATGGTGTTGGCACTTTGGGCGATTACTCCGATAAAGGAGAGCCCAATGAGGGCACCAACGCCTGCGATGATGCTCTCAACTACGTGCAGAACTTTTTTTTTGGTGTGATTATCGTTGTTCATAGAGCTCGTGCTCACGCTGCATGAGGATGTTGGCTAAAAATGTGTACGCTTCTACCCATGCATTTTTACGCGCATCGGTAAATGCTTCACCCAATACGTCGCCCATAGCGGTGATGAGGGCATCGGCAACCATAGGATAGTGAATCGGTTTTACCTGTGTCATTACATGGGATTGTGCCATTTTTTCAACAGCAGCGCCTAATACGCCAAGATTATCAATGTTTCCTGCAAATGCAGCGATGGCACCTGCGAGTTTTTTGTGCTGGTCTTTGGCCGCATTGCTAAACATAGGTTTGGTCTCAGGGTATTTTGAGAACAAAATTTCATACATACGTGTGGTGACGTTCTCTGCTTCTTGATTGACCAATGGGATGGTTTCTTTGATGGCTGCGATGGTTTCTGACGATAAGCTCATGGAGACTCCTAGTGTAAATTAAACGTATTGTATAATTACTACTCTTTTGTAGTATATTATTTATTAATTACATTTTTCTTTTAATAATAAGCTAAGGGGTGGCTAATAAGGACAATTGCACTACAATATTTTTTTAACCTTGAGGAGATTTTATGCACTTTTCTAAAACCACGGAATACGCTATTCGTGTGTTGGCCTATTTGCATCGTCATGATGAAACCTCTCATTCGGTTAATGTGCTGCATCAAGAACTTGATCTTCCCTATAAATATCTGACCAAATTGATGACCGAATTGGTTAAAAAAGGGCTGGTCAATGCGTCCAGAGGGCGCGAGGGAGGATTGAGTCTGGCCAGAGATGCCCATGATATCTATCTGTGTGACATTCTCGAAGCTATTGGAGAATCACTGGAGCATGAACGTTGTATTTTGGGATTTGAAAAATGCGATGCATCCAACCCTTGCGACTTGCACGATCAGTGGGTCAAGCCCAAAGAACTGATTGAAACGATGTTGACGACAACCAGTTTGGCATCGCTCCTTCAAAACAGAGAAACAAAATTATAATTTACAAGATTACAATATCGTTATCTGTCTTAGCTGTCACGTACGCAACAATGGCGGCGGGTATCCCCTCATTTTGACAGCGTTCGACCATCTTCGAAGCATTTTCGGGGCTTACAGAGATAAGAAGGCCGCCTGAGGTCTGCGCATCAAAGAGGATCATTTCCAAATCGGCATTGATGCTGTTTTTAAAACGGACATGGGGTTGCAGATACTCTTTGTTAGCGTAGCTTCCTGCGGGGATGATCCCCATGGCGGCCATGGGCAATGCTTCGCTAAAGAATGGTACGGACGTGCTGTCTACTTCGATCGTCTTAACACTTCCGCTCATCTCGCGCAAATGCCCCAAGAACCCAAAGCCCGTTACATCGGTACACGCATGAGCGTCAAATTCTCGCGCGATAAGGGAGGCTTTGTAGTTGAGGGTTTTCATCGTTTCGGCGACTTTGAGTACGGTGGCGTTATCCAAAAGATCGGCTTTGATGGCGGTGATCAAAATCCCAAGCCCCAAAGGTTTGGTCAAAACGATTACATCCCCCTCTTGTACCGTATTGTTGCGCAAAATTTTATCGGGATGGACAAATCCCGTACAGGAGAGGCCGTAGATCATCTCAGGCGTTTCGATCGTGTGACCACCTACGATAACGGCACCGCACTCTGTTGCTTTATTCATACCGCCGCGTAAGATTTCAGTCAAGATTTCGGTGTGATGATTTTTACCGTCAAATCCTACGAGATTGAGCGCCGTTTTGGCGTCTCCGCCCATGGCAAACACATCGCTGAGCGAATTGGCCGCCGCAATTTGGCCGTAAACAAACGGATCATCGACTACCGGAGTGATGAAATCGACCGTCTGCACCATCGCCAGATCATCGGTGATACGATAGACCCCTGCGTCTTCGTTGCCCTCGAATCCTACCAGCAGGTCTTTGTGAAACGATTTGAGATGACACGTGACGTTTTCAAGCGATCCCGGAGAGAGTTTCGCGGCACATCCCGAGGCACGGACAAACTTGGTGAGTTTTGCCTCATTGTTCATCTTGTATCCCTTTGAGTGTTTCAATCGTTTTGGCATGGTCATCATTATGGATCGTAATATCAGGCGCTTTGGTCACTTTGTACACTTTGTCGTAATACTGTGTGAGGAGAATTTCAGAAACAAGAGAGAGTTCCCCGTTGTCAAATGCGGCGACAGCAGCGTCTTTGTCATCGCGGCTGATGTAGGGAGAGATACGTTCCATGCGGTGAATGAAAAAATCGCCGTCCATGTGATCGTACATGCGCATAATACGCTGTACTCTTTGCTCCAGCGGTGCGGTAATCTCGATGCGCACCCCTTTTTCCATATGGGAATACAGGGAACCGCTCAACGTTATTTTACCGATGCGTTTGCTCTCAGCTTCTACGAAAGCACTTTTATTGAGATCCAATGCTAACACGGCGTGAGCAAGACGGTTTTGAAACTCTTTTTGGCTTGGCTGTACGCCG
The DNA here is from genome assembly GCA_023379705.1 of Campylobacterota bacterium. Taxonomy (GTDB): domain Bacteria; phylum Campylobacterota; class Campylobacteria; order Campylobacterales; family Sulfurimonadaceae; genus Sulfuricurvum. The sequence continues at coordinate 3,547 of JAMCPS010000001.1, read as the reverse complement.
TTTACGTCTCCAAATACCGAGCCGTAATGATTTGCCATTTTTTCCAGATCGATGACGTTGGTCAAATCCTGCAAGAGATCGCTTTTACCACAGCCCGTGTTGCCTGTAAGGGTCAAAAAGTTGATAGGAGGGAGATTTTCGAGATACTCCGTGACAAATGCCCGATACGATTTGTAGCCGCCGATAACGCGATCTATGGGATAGCCGATGCTTGAGAAGATCGTTCCCAGCGAGGAGGAACGCATTCCTCCACGAGCGCAATAAATGGCGATTTTTGAGCCCGGATTAAACGCAGGGTAGAGCGTTTGTATGTGGCGAGCGGCATTGAGGCAGACAAAGGATGCCCCTTTGAGGCGTGCTTCAAAAGGAGATATTTGTTTGTAAATGGTTCCTACTTGGGCGTGTTCCTCATCACTTAGGGCATAAAGGTTGGTAGCATGGGCGACATGCGATTCGCCGTATTCGGCAGGACTTCTGGCATCGATGATGAGATCGTATTCGCTCATATTTGCCAGAAAAGTTTCGATAGGTATTGTTTGCATCATTGGCGTGATTTTAGCATGGGTGGGCTAAGGGGTGTATTAGCTAGTCCAATCCTTTTTAGTAGTTCAAAGTAAACAGAGCCGTTGCCGTAAACGCTCCTACTGAAATAAGATAGTAGATGAAGACAAAACGAAACAGTTCCAGTTTCCCAAGAAAAAATACCAAGGCCGCTTTCGCAACGCTATTGGCAAGGATTGCGATGAGGATACCATAGTGCGCAGTAGTAGCGGATAATCCGTTCTTTGCCAACGAGGAGAGGGAGAGAACAATGGCATCGACATCGGCTATACCTGAAACAGCGGCAACGGCATAGACCCCTGAGTTTCCGACGTAGCGGTTTGCCAGCGCGATGAGAGCCAGGGTTGCCCCAAATAGCAAACCCATGACCAGTGCTTCTTTGAGATCAAACGGATTCTTGAATTTTATATTTTGAGGAATTTCTTCGCGTTTGGAGGTGAGATACAGCATACCGATGTATCCGTATCCGAAAACCGATCCGATGATGATAGGGAGGATAAAAGGGCGCAGGAGACTAGGGTTGATGACCCATATCTCTATACCTGCTCGAATGAGCATCATGGAGGAGGCGAGGGCAATGCCGATGGCGAGATTTTTGGCTAAGAATTCATTTTCATGAACGCGCCGTGCCATGCTCATCGCAACGGCAGTCGAAGAGACGAGACCGCCCAAAAGTCCAGCTACGCCAATTCCATTTCTGGAACCCAATAAGCGAATGGCAATGTAGCCAAAATAGGAGATACCCGCTACAAGAACGACCATAATCCAAATACGGTAGAGATTGACCAATCCCATGGGATCGATGGCTTCATCAGGGAGGATGGGCAAGATGACAAAAGTCATGACGAGAAACAAGATCGCCGCTCCCAGATCTTGTTTGGTAATGGCTTGTTGGTACTCTTGGATGGTGTCTTTGAGATTCAGAATCGATAAGGTGATAATGGCAATGAATACCGGGAAAATAGGTGTTGTAGATGTGAGCATTGCACCGATGATGAAGGTAATAAGGGCGGAAAATTCAGTAGTGGACCCTTTTTCGGATGCCTGAATACTGTTGACAACGTATCCTGCGATGAGCAATAGCCCCATCAGACTCGAAGCTACAAGAAAAAAATAGGGAAAAGAAGTGCTCAGCCATGAGGACAAAAATCCAAAAAGAGCAATCATGGAGAACGTTCGAGCTCCTCCGAAGTCTTGAACTTTATGAGAATAAATCGAATGCATTTCACGCTGTAAACCAATGAGAAAGCCCAGTACTAAAGAGAGTATGCTGTTTTGAATAAATAAGGGATCCATTAATTTTCCTCTAATCGTATGCATTTATTATAGCGCTAGATGGGTGCAATCGTGTTGATTTTGGTCGAAAGATTATTTTTTTTCTTTTACGGTTTTGTTGTGCGGTAAGAAATCGGAAAAATCTTTGATGTAGATGGCATTGATCCCTTGACCCAATTCGTGAACATCCGCATCCAAACGAAGCCAGCGGTTAAGTTGATATTGGACCAATACACTCGATACGGTATCATTTTTGTACACTACGCGCAGATCTTTGTTGAGGTGGGTTCCTACTTCTATGCCCATCCCTCCCTCTTGCGTTGTGAGAATATTCATGGTGTCGATTTGTATTTTGGTTGCGCCGCTTATGAGCCCTTTTACCCCGGCACCCAGCATAAAATTACTGGCATCGGTTTTCATTGCGGTGCTGCTGCCATTGGCGTTTAGCGTTGTATTGACAGGGGAGCCAAAGAGAAGATAGCTCATGATGTCATTTTGACTCATAAACGGATCAGAGCTGAATAAAAAGATAGGAGAGTCCAGTGCATGGGTAATGTAAATCTGGATTTTTTTGTAATCCACTTCATGGTTGATGGTAAAATCGAGATACGGATTGATCGCAGCTCCTCCTCCAAAGTAGAGATGGCTTGTTTTGATGTCAAACTTTTTCCCTGCTGTCGTAGCGGTCCCTTTTGGGATGGTGACCATCCCTAAAATTTGAACAGGTCCTTTGGGCTCTTTCCATAGTGTGATCTCAGGCTGGATCAAAACATCCAGTTCTTTGGTGAGGTAATGCAGTGCATTTTGAGCGGTGATTTGAATGTTCATAAACAAAGAGGTATCGCTGGGAGGCCGAACATCTTGGATGATAATGACATCGTCGTCCATGACTTTGAACTGCTGCAGCGGCAGATAGGTAATTTTGGCATCCAGCACCGTTATTCTGCCGCTGAGGGTTTGGGTGGCATTGGCATCTCGTGTAAAGAGCAAATCCGCGGCTGCATTGGCTTCCCCCTCGGGACCTTTGTAGGTAAAACGGTCGGAGTGCAATGCGATCTGCGTGGCAAAAGTATGAGTGTCTACGCTGCCGCTGAGGTGCAATGCATCAAATATCCATATGTCATCGATGATAAGATTCCCCTCATCGTCGAAATGCAGGGTAGAGAGGCGTTGGGAGTTAATGTTGTGTCCGGCAATATCAAGCTGATAGTTGTCAATGAGGATGGCATTGTCGTCGTAGCGTATGGAGAGGGTGTTGTTTGTTCCTGAGTATTGGCGGTACGAATCCAAAACAGCCGCATACCATGGGATGGTGATGTCCGTAGTGACGTGCAATGAAGTATCGTAAGTGATATGGGTTTTGGTGCGTACCTCTGCATCGTAATACTCACCGCTAAAAAGTTCTATTGAATCGATTTGTGTGAGCGTTTTCCACACAGAGGGAGTAACTGAGGTGATGCTGATATCACTGAATGTCCCGCCAAAATCAAAATAGGTACTCAAATAACTGCCCGATCCTTTGAGGCGGTCATCGATATTTTCAAGAGAAAGTGCCATCGATGGAGCATTGAGATTGAGATACGTGGTTCCTTTGAAGTGGCCCAGTGAAAGTTCCGTATTGGCAGGGGGTTTAACACTTGAATGACGCCATGTCGGGGCATCGGGAGCAAGTGCGAGATCCCCTTTTAAAGAAAAATTTTCATTTTCATAG